>CANQLG010000016.1 GCA_947624645.1 Candidatus Gastranaerophilales bacterium | reverse complement strand
GCTATTGATTTTTTTGCTTTGGTTGATAATGCTTTTTGACCTGCAATCTTTGTTAATTGATTTACGATTGCTTCAGCGAGTTTTGAGTTATGACATGCTTCACCTACGCCCATATTTAAAACTATTTTGCTTAATTTTGGGATTTGGTGTACATTTTCATACTTAAATTCTTCTTGAAGAACTTTTTTTACTTCTTCATTGTATTTGTCTTTAAGGTTTTTTGTTACTACTGTCATTTCCTTATCCTTTCGTAGAATGCACTCCCTCTCGGAGTGCCCATACTAAAATCAGTCTAATTTTTCACCGCATTTTTTACAAATGCGAACTTTTTTATTGTCAACAACATCATACTTGATTCTTGTTGCTTTTTCACAAGCGGGGCAATAAAGCATAACCTTTGATGAATCCATTGCTGCTTCAATCTTTACTAAACCGCCTTGATTTCCGCCTTGTGCTTTTTGTGCTTTTGTTACTATATTTGCACCTTCAACGATAACTTTGTTTTCAGCTGTTATAACTTTTTTTACGGAACTTACTTTACCTTTATCTTTTCCCGAAGTTATTACAACTTTATCTCCGCTTTTAACGTGTATCGGGTGCTTTTCTACTGTTTTCTTATTTCTCATTTTCCGTCTCCTAAATTACTTCCGGAGCTAAAGATATAATCTTCATAAAGTTTTTATCTCTCAGCTCTCTGGCTACCGGTCCGAATACACGAGTACCTCTCGGGTTACCATCTTTATTTATTATTACGGCTGCATTTTCGTCAAATCTGATTACACTGCCGTCTGCACGTTTGATGTCTTCTTTTGTTCTTACAACAACCGCTCTTACAACTTCAGATTTCTTTACAGCCATATTCGGTGTAGCATCTTTTACGGCAGCTATTATTACATCCCCGACATGAGCATATTTTTTATTGGAACTTCCCATTACTCGGATACATAACAATTCTTTTGCACCTGTATTATCTGCTACTTGTAATCTTGTTTCTTGCTGTATCATCTTATTTCATCCTTTGAAATTACTTATTTTACTTTTTCAACGATTTCGGAAACAACCCATCTTTTGCCGCCTGAAATCGGTTTTGATTCAACTATTCTTACAATATCACCTTCTGAACATTGATTTAATTCATCATGTGCTTTGTAATTCTTTGTTGATTCGATAATTTTCTTATATTTTGGATGTTGGTTATATGAAGCAACTTTTACTACTGCTGTTTTTTCCATTTTGTTACTTACTACAACACCTTGTTTTTCTTTCTTAGGCATTTTGTTGACCTCTTACCTTATACTGTTTCTTTTTGTTTTATTACTGTTTTTACTCTTGCTATTGTTTTTCTCAGCTCTTTCATTTGAGAATTTGCTTTTCCTAAATCAGTAGCATTTTCAAATTTATTTGTGTACTTTTTAAATCTTAAATCAAACAATTGTTTTTTACAGTCTACAACCATTTCATTAAGTTCTTGTACGGATTTTTCACGTATTTCTTCTATTTTCATAGTTACTCACCTGTTTTCTCAACAATTTTTACTTTAATCGGTAACTTTTGTGCAGCCAATTCAAGTGCGCGAATAGCTACTTCTTTTTCCGGATATTCTATTTCAAATAATATTCTGCCCGGCTTTACTACCGCTACCCAATATTCAGGGTTACCTTTACCTTTACCCATACGAGTTTCAGCAGGTTTTGCAGTTATAGGCTTATCGGGGAATATTTTTATCCAAACATTACCGCCTCTTTTTATTTCACGTGTCATTGCACGTCTTGCCGCTTCTATTTGTCTTGATGTTATCCAAGCAGGATCTTGTGCCTGAAGCCCGTATGAACCTAATTCCAATTTGGTTCCTCTGGTTTCATGACCTTTCATTCTGCCTTTCATCATCTTACGATATTTAGTTTTCTTGGGCATTAACATGATTGTTCTCAGCTCCTAATTCATTGTTTACTTAATTATTATCTTCAACAGCCTCTTCAGCTTTCACTTCTTGAGCTTGAGCTGATGATGCTTTCTTTTTTCTTCTTGCGCCGACAGGTTTTTCTTCAAAATTGTTGGCACCTGCTTTTTTAGCTTTTATATTTTGGTCTGCCATTTCTCCTGGCATTAAGTTGCCTTTAAATATCCAAACCTTAACACCGATTTTACCCATTATGGTGTCTGCTTCCGCAAAACCGTAATCTACATTTGCTCTTAAGGTTTGAAGTGGGATTCTACCCTCTTTTGCCCATTCGCTTCTTGCTATTTCGGCTCCGCCTAATCTGCCTGATACCATAACTTTTATTCCTTGAGCACCGCCGCGCATTGCTCTTTGCATTGCCTGCTTCATTGCTCTTCTGAATGCTATACGTTTTTCCAATTGAAGTGCTATTGATTCAGCAACCAGTTGTGAATCTATATCAACTCTTGCTACTTCAACTACGTCTATTGTTACTGTTTTATTTATTAACTTTGCAACAGCTGCTCTTAATTCATCAATACCTTGTCCGCCTCTGCCGACTACTACACCGGGTTTAGCAGTTACAACAGTTACCGTAACATTTTGAGCTTTTCTTGCTATCAATATTCTTGATATGCCTGCTGCATATAACTTCTTTTTAACAAATTTCCTTATTCTTGCATCTTCGGCTACAAATTCAGGATAATCCTTTTTTGCAAACCATGTGCTGAACCAAGGTTGTATTATTCCTACTCTAAATCCGGTCGGATGTGTCTTTTGTCCCATATCTTTACCTTCTTACTTTGCTTCTTTTGTTACTTTAACCGTTAAGTGAGATGTACGTTTAACTCTTGCGTACATTCTTCCTTGTGCTCTCGGTTTTGCTCTCTTTAATGTTCTTGATTCATCAGCATATATTTCGGAAACTTTTAATGATTCCGCTGTTGCACCAAATTTTTCCGTTGCATTTGCCACTGCTGCCGTTATATTTTTTTCTACTACACGTGCTGCAAAATATGGCATAAATTTCAACATACTTAGTGCTTCTGATGCTGATTTGCCTCTTACAAGATTTATTACTCTGCGTAATTTTCTTGCCGGCATCGTTATATCTGTCTGTTTTGCCTTAGCTTCCATTATTAGCTCCTTTTCGCTGTTTTATCTTGCCCTGAGTGGCCTCTGAACATCCTTGTAGGTGCAAATTCACCTAGTCTGTGTCCTACCATGGGTTCTGATATATAAACAGGTACGTGAGTCTTGCCGTTATATACCGCTATTGTGTGTCCTACCATATCCGGATTCTCCGGTGTTATCATAGACGCTCTTGACCATGTCTTTATTACTTTTTTCTCTTTATTTGCATTTAATTTATCTATCTTTGCTTTTAAAGAATCGTGTACATATACACCTTTTTTTAGTGAACGTGTCATTAATTATCTCCTTTATTAGCGTTTTCTGCTTCTGACTATTAATTTGTCAGTTGTTTTCTTTACTTTTCTTGTCTTTCGACCTAATGCAGGTTTACCCCACGGAGTCTTCGGATTTCCTCCGGGTCCGGTCTTACCTTCACCACCACCGTGTGGGTGATCGCATGGGTTCATTGTTACACCTCTTACCGTAGGTCTTATTCCGAGGTGTCTTGTACGTCCTGCTTTGCCGATTTTTAAGTTCTTAAATTCCGCATTGCCTAAAACGCCTATTGTCGCTAAACATTCTTTTCTTACCATTCTCATCTCTGAGCTCGGCATCTTTATTGTTACATAATTTCCGTCTTTTGCCATTAACTGAGCACCGGCTCCTGCCGTTCTTACCATTTTTGCTCCGCGACCCGGAATTAATTCTATGTTATGTACTACCGTACCTAACGGAATCAACTCTAACGGAAGTGTATTACCTGTCTGTATCTCTGCATTTGGCCCTGATACAATCTTATCACCTACTTTTAAATCTTGCGGTGTAAGTATGTATCTTTTTTCACCGTCTGCATAAACTACTAATGATATTCTTACGTTTCTGTTCGGATCGTATTCTATTGTTGTTACGGTTCCTTCGATTCCGAATTTTTCACGTTTGAAATCTATAACTCTATATGCTTGCTTATGACCGCCGCCTTTGTGTCTGCATGTTATTCTGCCTGTGTTGTTTCTGCCGGCTGTCTTTCTTATCGGTTGTAATAATGATTTTTCGGGAGTTGATGTTGTTATTTCCGAATAATCACTCTTTATCATTCCTCTTTGTCCCGGAGATGTCGGATTAATTTTTCTTGTACCCATCGGTCTATACTCCTGCTAATTCTTCAATAGGATCACCTTCGATTGTTACTATCGCTTTCTTGCTTGATTGCGTTCTTCCAACCGAATACCCTACTCTCTTTGCGTGTGACGGCATGTATACCGTTCTTACTTTCTTTACTTTTCTGTTCGGAAAAGCTAATTCAACAGCCTGTGCAATCTCTACTTTTGTTGCATCCTTTAATACTTCAAAAGTATATTGGTTTAATGATGCTGTTACCATTGATTTTTCTGTGATTATAGGTCTTTTTATTATGTCGTATAATCTTTCTTTATTTTGTTTTGCTGTACTCATTATTTCGATAACCTCTCAGTTATTTCTATTATTGCCGCTTCTGTCATTACTAATGTATCTGCTTCAAGTAAGTCTTTTACATTTAGATTTGACGGTAATATGATTTTTACATTCGGTAAATTTCTTGCTGCCAACTCTAATTGACCGTTTTCTGCCGCTTGTGTATTGGCTACGATTAAAATTTTACCTTCCGCTTTTATCGCTTTTAATGATTGTGCTACCAATTTAGTTTTTGCTTCTTTGATTTCGGAAAAATCTTTTACTAATATTGTGTTTTCCAATCTTGCCGATAATGCTGATTTTATTGCAAGTCTTCTTGCTTTTTGAGGCATTGAAAATTCATAACTTCTCGGTTTTGGTCCGAATATTACACCGCCGCCTGCAAACAACGGACTTCTGATTGAACCTGCTCTGGCTCTGCCTGTTCCCTTTTGCTTCCATGGCTTTCTTCCGCCGCCTGATACTTCAGCTCTTGTTTTAGCGCATGCATTTCCGCCTCTTGCGTTATTTAATTGTCTTCTTAATGCCATATGCATTACGTGCAAATTCGGCTCTACTCCGAATACTTTGTCATCAAGAGCAATTTGTCCGACTTGCTTTCCGTTTGTACTTAATATTGAAACTTCTTTTGTCATTTTTCTTTTTCCTTATTTTTTGGTTTTGGTTTTAGGATTTTATCCGTTCCATTTAACTCTTGATGGTACTACTGTTACCAGTTTGCCCTCGGGTCCCGGTACAGAGCCTTTTACTAACAATAAGTTATTTTCACTGTCTACTCTTACTACTGTCAGTTTTGTTATGGTTACTCTTTCGTTCCCCATGTTCCCTGCCATTCTCTTACCTTTGATTACTCGGCCGGGGGTTGTACCTGCTCCGATTGAACCGGGTTCTCTATGATTCTTTGAACCATGAGCCATCGGACCTCTGCTAAAATTCCATCTCTTTACCGTACCTTGGAATCCTTTACCGATTGATGTTCCTGTTACATCTACCTTTGTTCCTTCAGTTAATACGGATAAATCTATCTTTTGACCTACCGTATAATTTTCGGGATTATCAAGTCTGAATTCCTGTAAATGTCCGAAATTTTCAAGTCCGTTTTTCTTTAAGTGACCAATTTGTGATTTGGTTAAATGCTTTTCTTTTTTAGGTTCTACGCCTACTTGTATCGCATTGTAACCATCTGAGTCAACAGTCTTTACTTGTGTTACTGTTAACGGGTCTACTTTTATTACTGTTACGGGAATTGCAAGTCCTTGTTCGTCAAATACTTGTGTCATCCCAAGTTTTTTTCCTATTACTCCCAGTGTCATATTTCACCTTTCTTTTGTGAGCGCTACGTTTTCTGCTTGCCTCGTAGATCACATTCAATTTATATAAGGAGTTCCTCTATTAAATTGTATGTGTCCGTAAAACCTATTACAGTTTTACCTCGATATCTACTCCGGCAGGCAAGTCCATTCTTGTCAGTTCTTCCGTTGTCTGTGCCGTCGGATCATAAATATCTATGATTCTTTTGTGTATTCTCATTTCAAAATGTTCTCTTGACTTTTTGTCTACGTGTGGCGAACGGAGTACACAATATAATCTTCTTTTCGTCGGAAGAGGAACAGGTCCTGCTACTCTCGCATCTGTTCTCTTTACTACCTCTACAATTTTACTTGCAGATAAGTCGATTAATTTATGATCGTATGCTTTCAAACAAACTCTGATTCTTTGTTGCTTGCTTTCGTTCATTTCTACTTCCTTTTGTCTTTTGACTTCTGCTTTTCGGCTTTTTGTAAATTACATCCTTAAACCATTTCTATCTTGATTCATGCTCGTTTGCAAATTACATCTGCCCATCTCAGCATATCTAAATTTATATTAAACATATTTGCGCGTCAACAAGTAATTTTTTATTTTTTATTTTTTTCTTAATATTTCTTTATTTTTATGTAAATTTCTTGACTTTACCCGAAATTCTTTTAGAAACTGTTTTTCATTATTTATACTTTATTTTTATATATTAAATTTATATAGCCGTTTGTTTAAGTTCTTTTTTCCATTTGCTTAAGAAATAAACAGCCAAAACAACATATATCAACCACATTATTACAGTTGCCATACAATTTGAACCGTTTATATATGCTATTATCCACATTATCGCAGATACTATATTTACGATAAGCCATATATACCATTGTTCTATACACCTCTTGACGGTTAATAACTGTCCTAATATTGAAAATACCGTACAAAAAGAATCCATTATCGGGGATTTATCACCTGTTATATTCAAAACAAAGCTTGTAATTAGCATTATCACAATAGTTACCGTATAATATACAACCGCCTGTTTTTTTGACAGTTTGGTTTTACTTATTTCTTGAGTATCCTTATTTAAATGTTTCTTCCATTTGAATATACCTATTATCTCCATAGGCAGATAATATAAAGAATATAATGCTAGGTTACCGTAAAATCCGTTCTTATATGCCAAATAAGAATAACATATAGTACCTGTTATTCCTATAAAATAACAGGATATTTTACCTTTCCCAGCCAATATGGTATAACTTATTCCGCATATCGCCGATATAAGCGCTATCTTATTATCCCGCATTATTATTGATATTATAATTATGAAAATAACTATACAGGGAAAAACCACTCGTTCAATTTTTCCGAAACTTTTCAATTCGCCTTTTATAAATTCCGTCAAATTCATTACTAAATTATAAAATAAAATGTTAATAATTTTGAAATAATATTTAATTTTAATTTTGTTTGTAGTCTTCTATTATCATAGGCAAATTATGAAAATAAGACCGACGGGAACTGAATATACACCTAAATTTAAAAGCATATTAACCAATAAAACGCTTCTTAAAGGGCTGGAGTTTGTTTCTGACCATAGCACCAGTTTTATTGCAGGAACTACTCTTTTATTAGCTTCGGGCATAAGACCGCTTGCCATTGCATTAACTCCAAAAACCGATAAAGAAAACAAAAAACATTTAGCTGTTAATGCGTTTACTTCAGGACTTGTAAAATTTGCTATGGTAGAAGCCGTTGCGCTGCCTATCGAGAATGCCGTAAAAAAAATAGATAAAAATCCGCAGCAATTTTTAAATCCCGATACAATAAACAATCTTAAAGGTGCTTCCGATAAATTAATCAATTCGCAAAATTATAAATTTGCTTCTCAATTCTTAAAATTATCGTCGGGATTAATAACTGCCATACCAAAATCCGCTCTTACCATTGCATTAATGCCTTTTTTTATGAATCTGTTTTTTAAACAAAAAAAAGAACCCAACAAAAATAAATATCAATATATGGCACCTATTGCACCAACAAATAATGTTTTTTCGCCATTTTTTGAACGAAATAATTCTCCTTCTTTTAAAGGTAATCTCACCAATAACACGGCAAAAGCCTTAGGCAAATTACTCGATATTAAAACAGTTCAAAATCTGATAAATAAACATAGTGCCAAAACCGACAATATAGCAAGAAACATGTCAGTTGCAACCGATATTCTTTTAACTGCTTCTTTTGTCCGAAGAACACAAAAAAGTAAAAAAATTCAACCCGAAAGAAAAAAACCGCTTATCTATAATAATATTATATCAACGGGTTTATCAATTCTTTTGGGTTGTTCCGTTGATACTTTAGTTAAAAAGAATACAAAAGGCTTTGTTGAAAAATTTGTACAAGCTAACAAAAACAATCCCAAACTGTCTAAATATATTAACGGTATTAATATTATAAGACCAACTTTAATATTTGCGGGGATTTATTATGGAATTTTACCCGTTTTCTCTGCGTATTTTGCTGATAAAACCGATAAATTTTTCAATAATAAGCATGATAAGGAAACTATTAAACGGTAACGGGATCTTTTATAATCAAGTTTCTTGCTTCTTGAGCTGTTTTGCTTAAATGTGAGTAATAATCTTTTTGCTCAGGTGTGTCAGCAAATTTTAACCCTGTTTTTGCTATATCATTTATTTGGCTTAATAAATCTGCCGTCTGCATTATTTGTCTGTATATTGTACCCTCATCGGCAACTTCATCGGGAATTGATTTTAAAAGCAGTTTCCAGTTTGTTCTTGTTGAACTGTTTATTTTATTTAAATATGTCCACATATATAAAACTTTAGATGCCAATTGTCCGTATTTTTTAGGCATACGATTGATTCCGTGCCGAGCTTCAACTGAATATATTTGTAATTCTTTATCTGTTAATTCGTTAAAACAACGTTGAGCTGTTTGTGAATTTTTATCATTATCAATTTGTATATCTCTATACAAATTATAATTTTCTATATCTGTTATACCTTGAATTTGTCCCAATAATTTTTGTATTGATGTTAATCTTGCATACAATTCACTTTGTTTTATATATTCCGATTTTATTTGTGAGGGAGGATTTTGTTTTATAAAATTGAAATTATCATTAATTGCTCTATATAGATTTTCATCCAGATATTTCATTGCATTGGCACGTTCTAAATCTCTATATAATTCTTCCCGTTTTGTCTCCAGCCTGCTTTGGGCTTTTTTACTTTTACTTGCGGCATTAAGTTCATCCAATGCGTTTTGAATTTTATTTATTTGATTATCTATATCAGAAGAATTTATTCTTTTTTTATATGCTTCAACTTCCTCAAGACTTTCTTGCAATATTTTTGTAGAAATTGTTTCTCCTCGTTTTAACGCTGTAACAAGTTCTTGCGGAGTTAACTTACCTGAAGTTGATTGTATTTTATATATTTTAGCCTTTTTATCAGCTAAAGCGTCCAATTTCTCTTTTACTTCAAAAACCGAATGTCCTTGAGGCACTTCCAGTGCTTTTACATAAGTCAATAAATCCTGTAATGAAGCAAAATCATCAATATTTTTTCCGAAATATGATAATTTTCTGTTAATTGAAGTTATTAAATCTTTTTTCAGGATATCAACGCTTTTATTGATTGTGCCAAAAACATAAGATAAGTCTGTTTCGGGAGTAATTTCAGGTTCTTTTGGTGCGGGAGGATTTGCAATTGCTCCTGCCGTCATAGCCAATACCTCCGGTGTTACATCTTTAAATATACCGTCTGATACTGCTTCCGTTAAAGTTAATGCATCATAACCTCTCACATTTGATGCCATTTCTCCTTTTGGAGTTAATTTGATTCCGCTTTCATCTGATATTATAAACTCTCTCTCTTTTAATACCTCTGTTTTATTTGAGCTAAGTTGAAGTAATTGTTCAACCTTTTTTCGCAATTCTTGTTCATCTTCACTGTATGAATAAAAAGTTTTTGAATAAATATCGCTTAAGCCCTGTTCATCTGGATTATATTTATAATATTCCGTTAAAAAAGAATAATCGGGAATATATCTGCTTTCAAGCGGATTTGCTTCCAAAACCTCAAGCATCAAAAATTCCTGTTCCGTTGCCATATTTGTCGGCATTGTATATACATATCCTTTTGTATCAATTCCTCGTCTGCCTGCTCTGCCTGACATCTGTTTAAATTCATTCGGTGTTAATACTCTTAACGGACTGTCATCTTCTTCTTCAATATCTGATGGTTTATATGCACTTGACATTACTACCGTCTTTGCAGGCATGTTTATTCCTGCCGCAAGTGTTTCTGTTGCCAATACCGTCTTTATAAGCTTTTTTTGGAACAATTCTTCAATTAATTCTTTCTGGGCGGGAATAATCCCTGCATTGTGTATTGCATATCCTTTTTTTAATACATTAATATTAAGGTTGTTGCCAATATATTTTTGACTTTTATAATTATGTATAATTTTTTCTATTTCTTTTTGCTCTTCTTTTGTCGTTAATACAGGACCTTCAACCTCCAAATAATCCAATAATTCTTTTGAAAATTTCTTGCTGAATATAAAGAAAATTGCAGGTAGCTGACCTTTTTGCATCAGAAAATTAACAGCATATTTAAAATCACTTAAAGCCGGCTTGGGTGCAATTCGTCCATCCGTTTCAACTTCAATGGTACCTTTATTTTTATTAGCTTTTTGTATTTTTTTAGCTTCAGTTTTATAAGCATTAGTTTCAATAATATCAAATTCCAGAGGTACATGCCTTTTTGAAGATGGTATTGATACTAAACTTACAGGCTTATCGGATATTTGTTTTATCCAGGATTGAATCTGATTTGCATTACCGATAGTCGCACTTAACGCCAATATTTGAACATTTTCGGGCGTATAAATTATTGATTCTTCCCAAGCCGAACCTCTTGAATAATCTCCCATATAATGGCATTCGTCAAATATTACGGAGCCCAAATTATCCATCAAATCAGAATGCTCACCGTAAGCATCAGATAATGCCATATTTCTATATACTTCCGTAGTCATTATTATAATCGGGGCATTTACATTTTCACGTCTGTCACCTGTTAATATTCCTACATTTTCATCACCATATACGGCTCTGAATTCATTTAATTTTTGGTTACTTAATGCTTTTAACGGTGTTGTGTAAAATGTGGTTTTACCCTCACTCATATTTTTAGAAACTGCATAATGAGCTATGGCGGTTTTTCCTGTACCTGTCGGTGCTTCCACAATTACATTTTTATTTAAGCTTATTTCTTTTCCCGCCTCAATTTGAAATTCATCGGGACTGCACCCTTGCGGTAAATGAAAATATTTCTCTTCTATCGTTTCTTTAAATTCTTTGCCGAAGGATACAATATCCTTTCCATAATAAACGGGAACACTCATTAAGGAATTTACAATACTTTTTTTATTTGAATCACTTATATTTTTACTATTGTGGATTTTTATAGGTCTTGTAATAAAACTTACATTATTTACTCTGTTTACTCGCATACGGTCATTATATCCTTAAGATTCTAATTGCATTAAAACCCGACAAAAATTTTTTCCGTATTAAAAGTCAGAGGTGTTACAATAAATTTACAATATTAATTTATGAATTTTTTTAAATCATTTTTATCCAATACTTCTATTCTGGATTGGTTATGGACAAAAATTATACACGAAATTAAAGGCTTAAACATATCAAAATCGGTATAAGATAATTTTTTATTTAAATCAGCCATATTATCCGCAAGAAATTCGGTTATTAATACCTTATTTTTAAATACCAAAGAGCTAAAATAATCAAGTGCGGATTTACTTGTTATTCCCTCAAAATAAATTATATCAGGTGACTGAAATTCAATAAACCTCATAGCTTTTTCCATGTTAAATCCGATATTTTCATTAAGCTCACATTGATTAACATTTTCAAGATTATATTTGGCAATTGATTCAAGAGTCATAATATTTTTATTTTTTCCGGAAATTTCAGACAGAATGGAATAAATAATATGAGTTTTACCCGCCAAAGAAGCACCGCATACCAAAATAATTCCGGCAGAATCAATTTGTGAATTTATAATATCAATTTGTGAATCAGAAAAACCGATTTCTTTAAGACTTTTTGGCGGTTTGTATATTTTTAAAGAAATTCTTTCTCCGTTAATTGTCGGAAATGCGGAAATACTTGCGGTAAGAGTGATGTCATCTACTTTAAATATAAGCTTGCCGAGCTGCGGAAGCTCACATACGTTAGCGTCTAAAGCTGAAAGCGTTTTCAGTTTGGATATAAAAGGAACTACCAATACCGAAGGTATTTGACCCGTATTTATTATTTCGGCACCTTGTCTGAAATTCACGCTTAAACCGTTTGGAACATGCTCAAAAAACATTTCATGCACATTCGCCAATATCGCCTGCTTTAATATTGCCCGAATTAATATCTGTGTATGTTCATCAGATAATAAATCATTTTGCAATTCTTCCTGCCAATCGAATTTGGAAACATTATCATCTAAATTTATTTGTCCGACAAAGCTATCCGTCTTATAGTATTCTTCTATCTTTTTTATCACAAGATATTCGGCAGATACAACAGGCTCTATATCACATCCCGTTTTTTCAACAATTTTATCAATGGCAAATAAATCCAAAGGATCAGCCATCGCAACTGTAAGTACGTTCTCTATTTTAAATAAAGGAATAATTTTATACTTTCTTGCATCGTTAAAATTGATGTATGATAAGCATCTTGTATCTAAAGTATAATCTTTTAAATCAACATACGGAATATGAAGCTTTGTTTCCAAAAATTTTAATAAATTTTCTTCCGATATAAGATTAGATTTTATAAGTATTTGACCTATATTAACATTTTGAGCCTGAGCAATTTCTGCCGCTTTTTCTATATCTTCATAAGTAATAAGCCCGTCACGGACAAGGTCATATTTTAATTTTTCGAGCGTTTTATTAGTAACAAATTCCATTATTACTATCCCAAATAACTTTTAACTTTTTCAACTACTTCATCAACCTGAAAAGGCTTTGTTATATATTCATCAGCACCTGTTTCTTCGCCTATCGCTTTATCTTCATTCTGTGAACGGGCTGTTATCATTATTATCGGAATATCCTTATATTTTGCATCAAATTTTAACAGTCTTGAAATCTTGTAACCGTTAATTTTAGGCATCATAACATCAAGTATTATCAAATCAGGATTAGCTTCCCTTGCGAGTTTGAGTCCTTCTTCACCATCAAATGCAGTAATACATTCATACCCTTGTGTTTCAAGTACATATTGTAATATTTCAATTATATCAGCTTCATCATCAACTATCAGTACTTTTTTCATCTATATCACCTTTTTTAAAATTATTTAATTTTTCCGTTATTTGTTCAATATCCTGAGCATCCTGCGGGTACAACAGGGCTGAATATAATATATCACATTCTTTATAGTCAGTGTAATTTGTTTTTATAAAAGTCTGAAGTTTCCTAACCTCAAAATCAAAAACAAATGAATCCATATCAACAGTATATACATAATAGAATTTCTTTCCGTTATTTATATAAGAATATTCCTTATATACTGAAGTTTTTCTTATAACATCTTCATTTAAAATTTTATCTGTTAATGATTTACCCTCAATAACATTTTCACAAAGTGAAATCAGCGCAATATTTATATGCTCTTGTTTAGCTTTTTGAATATCCTGTTCAAGTGAATGATAAAAAATCTCTTCTTCACTCATGACGGGTAATGCAAGATAAAATGTAGAACCCTCATTTACTTTACTGTCAAGCCAAATAAATCCTTTATGAGCATCCATTAAACGTTTTGCAATGGGCAGCCCTAAACCCGAACCGCCTACTTTTCTGCTTATAGAGTTCTCTATCTGCTTAAACTGTTCAAAAACCTTAGTCCAATTTTCTTTAGCAATACCTATACCGTTATCCTTTACGGCAATTTGGACATATTGTTCACTTAGCTTCTTTGGCAAAATTTCAAAAAATGAATTATTTATAATATCGTCTTTTTGTATTTTGGAAGTTGTAACTTCTATTTGCCCGTTATCTTTAGTAAATTTAATGGCATTAGATATTAAATTAGTTAAAACTTGCTCCATTCTTTGAGTATCAATATAAACAAGGTCAAGATTAGAATCCAAATTAAGCTTTATTGAAATATTTTGCTCTTTTGCCCAGCTTTCAAGAGCATTTTTAACAAGTTCAACAGTCAAATTAATATTTGTTTTTTCAAACCTGAATTCCATTTTACCCGCTTCAATTTTGGATAAATCAAGCAAATCGTAAATAATCGCAGATAGTCTGGTAACATTTCTTTTTGCAAGATTCAAAAATTTTTCCATAGCTTCATTAACTTCACCCGTCGTGCCTTTTAAAATAATATCAAGAGCACTGTTTATTGAGGTCAAAGGCGTTCTCAATTCATGAGATACTATTGAAATAAATTCCGATTTTAAACGTTCGAGTTTTTCCAGTTTTATATTAGTATCTTTAATTTCTTCATATAAGATAGCACTCTCTAAGGGAAGCGATACTTGTTTTACTAAAGTTGTAAAGCATTTTGTATCTTCGGGGGCAAAGTCTTCCTGCCTAAAAACCTCTATTATTCCATAAAATTTATTATTAATATTTATCGGTGCAAACAGATTATCATATTCAAATAAATTTAAATCATATTCGCCATATTTATCTTTATTATATTTAATTACCTCAATATCATTAATAGACGGATTAATAGAAAAAAGATTTTTATAATTTAGTAAAGCTCTCAATTTTATAGCATTTTCCAGCTTATGCGAAATCGGAAACAGTGATTTTATAATTAACTTAATATCATTTACTTCATTTAAAATAAGTGCATAACATAAAGACAAAGATAAACTTTGTTCTAAACCGTCAGTCATTATTTCAATTAAATTAGTTTTGTCCAAAGACCCTGCAAGCTGAGTACTTGTAGTATAAAGAACATTTAATTGATAAAGACTTTTAGCTAAATCATTATTGTTTTTCGATAAAACTCTAAAGGTTTCACTAAGTCGAATATTGGAATTTAACTCCGCCAAAAATAAATTTTCGTTAAAAGGTCTTGTAATATATGAATTCGCATATTTTAAAATATCATAATTAATATTACTTTCCGGTAACAAAATAATAGAACAAATATCTTTAGTCTGAAGCGAAAGTTTAAGTTTTCTCAGTAATGAAATAATATCAATTTCGGAAGAATCACAATCAAACAAAATAATTTTAGGAGATTTTGATTCAATAATATTTAAAATTTCATCTTCTTTTTGTGCGGTAATAAGCTCATGAGAATTTTGAACCAGAAGCTTTTCCGTTTCCTTTATAGTTAAGTTATTATCGGTAATTAAAAGAATTTGTGCCATTATAAATACATTCCCAGCAATATTTTAACAGTAAATTATAAAGAGATTAACTTATATACAATTCTTAATTAAATAGATAAGAATGATTTACGGCAATTTAAAAGATATTATTAATTTTTGTAACATTTTAAAAG
The DNA here is from genome assembly GCA_947624645.1 of Candidatus Gastranaerophilales bacterium. Lineage (GTDB taxonomy): Bacteria > Cyanobacteriota > Vampirovibrionia > Gastranaerophilales > Gastranaerophilaceae > Avigastranaerophilus. The sequence goes on along the minus strand of CANQLG010000016.1, from coordinate 25,988 downwards.
GAATTAGCAATTATTTAGAATTTATATACTTTATATATGTAGATAATAGACACAAGATATTAAGATATTAAGATATTAAGATAAAAAATAAAGCTATAAATATTCATACTTACCTTACTTACTACCTTTACTAACACACGAGGAAATTGAAAAAGATTTCGGAGGAACCGTAAAAAGTTCCTTTTTTTTTTGCGGATTTTGCGTAGGGTGAAATGGAGTGAACCCGAAGCGTTGAGGATAAATGTGAACACGAGGCAAAGCCGATGTGAACATCTTGTCCGAAATGCAGCAAAATCCAAGACAGCGGATTTTGCGTAGGGTGAAACGGAGTGAACCCGAAGCGTTGAGGACAAATGTGAAAAACATATTAAATTTATATAAAACAGGCCCGATGATTTTACTCAACGAGCCCAAACAAGTTTAAAAACACATAAAACTATATATCAAACCCTGCCGGATATAATTTTTCGGGATTTTCACTTAAAGTATCTCTGGTATAATAATCTGCTGCTTCTCTAATAAATCGTTTATTTAATTGATCTTGGTCTTTAACTACTGTATCAGGTTTTTTAACAACAGTCGTTTCCGAATATGTTGCCGGAGTGGACGGATTATAACGTGCAACATATTTAGGATAATACCAAGTAGTACCCACAAGTTCTGTTCTCATATCTCGGGACAATAAAGGCTTATAATAAAACTCATATCTGTCTGACCAATAAGCACTATTGTAGTTATTGACAGGTTGATAATTATAATTAACATTGTATTCATATTGATTATTATCATCAGCCGAATACTCTTCAACAGGTCCTGAGCATCTTGACGGTACTCTTCTGTTGTTATCATCATTAACAATTAATTTCATACCAAAAGAAGGCACAGATGTTAAAAAAGTAAATAATACAAGTAACAAACAAAACTTCTTCATATATCCTCGCTATAAATTTTAAAAATAACTAAGACTACCAATATAGTTTATACTTACCACATTTATAAAAATCTTAAACGTACAAGCACAAAAAGGCAATACACCATTTTAATGATTTTTTACTTAATGTGTAAAAATATCTTCGTATAAACTTTAATCTGCGCAATTGTTAATTTTAACTGAGAGAGGTAAAATATAAATTTTTTTTAAAATAATTTAATATAATTGCCAATTTAAAAAAGTTTACAATAAGTATTTTAAAAAGTAAATTTGCAATCAAAAAAATACTTTATATACATGTGTAAATATATATGAGCAAGAAAAGATGGTTAATACAGTAAGTTCAACAAATATTATAAATCAGATACAACAAGCATCACAAGCTGCAGATGTAAAAAATCTCGTTAAATATTTAAATAATGAATCACTAAAAGAAATACCCGATACATTTGTAAGCACAGCAAAGAGTACACTTGGTTTTGCAGGTATATTTGAAGGTATACCATTCTTAAAATATATATTAAGGAATAAAAAAATTGCCAAAATAACAGCAAAACAGGCTTCCACAGAAGCCGCAAAGGGTGCCGGAAAATTAATAAGCAATAATATGAGAAATATTGATGCAGTGACTTTAAAAAAACTGCAAAATATATCAGCAGGAAATGGAAGTTTTTTAGATAAAATATTGGGCTTTTTCAAAACAACAAATAATGCAAAAAATGCATATCAATTAGAACGTTCAGCAGCAAAAGTTACAGCAAAAAATTCAAAAAAAATTACAAATCTTACAGCCGCAATAGAAAAAGCTGGAAAAACAACCAAAAAAGGTCAAAAATTAACAGAAAAATTAAGTAAAATCGAAAATAAAATAATTCAAGCACAAGAAGGTGCAAAAAATGCGGCAAATGCTATATCAGCAGTAGAAACTGTTGGTAAAAGTGCAGGTAAACTTGCTAAAGTTAAAGATTTTCTGAAACACTCAGGCGCAAAATTTATGCTGATATTTAGCGGTATAATGGAATGTGCAACAGAGGTTTTTCCTACATTTAAAGAATTAGGATTTAAAAGCGGTATAAAACAATTGGGTAAATCTGCAGTAAAAGTTGCAGGTGATACTTTCGGATTTATAGCGGGTGAGCAAATAGGAACAGCAATGGGAACAGCAATAGGAACAGCATTATTCCCGGGAGTAGGTTCGGCAATAGGAGCTGTTGCAGGTATGGTTTGCGGTTCATTAGGTTCATTTGTAATGGGCAAATTAACTAAAAAGATTACAGGAAAAACCGAAAGAGAAAAAGCAAAAGAAGAAATACAAAACCAACAAGTTATAGAATATACAAATAATGCGCAAGCTCAAATGGAATTGAGAAATATGGCAAAAGAAAAACTTATGGCAGAAAGTGCAAACGGTAAATTATCGGAAGATGCACAACTTGCCCTTCAATCAATTCAAAATTTAGAAGGTAGTAATCCTTTTATAGCAACTGTTTAATATACTCAAAAATAAAAAATAAAAATGCACTCAAAAGGTGTATTTTTTCCAAAATAAAATGCGACCTAAGCCGCATAAGTCAAGAAAGGAATGGTTAGACTATTAATTTACTTGTATTATTACACATTGTTGTATAGTACGCAAATTTATGTATAATTGTTAACATTTTGTAATATTTTCATTTTGATGATAATCTCAATTAGAGGTCAAAATGAAAATAGGAATAATATCTTTAGGACTCATAGGCGGGTCATTATTTAAATGTTTAAGCAGAAGTGAATTTGATATATATGCGTTTACAAGAAATAAAGAAACCATAGAAAAAGCAAGACATTGGTGCAGCAATGTTTCAGATGATATCAGTATAATTAAAGGATGTGATGTAATTTTTGTTGCATCACCAATCAGCAAAACTCTTGAAATACTTGATAAACTGGAAACAGTAATCAGTGAAGATACTATCGTTTTAGATTGTGCGAGCGTAAAAGAATTTGTAATGCAAAAAAAACGTCCGTATAAATTTATAGGCTCACATCCTATGGCAGGAACTGAATTCTCAGGCTATGAAGCATCTTTTAAAGAGCTTTTTGAAGGTGCAAAATGGGTGCTTACGCCTTCTGAAAACATTACGCAAAAGGAACTTGAAAAAGTAGAAAATATAATAAAAAAGACAGGAGCACAATCTGTTATTACAAACGCAAAAGACCATGACAAAGCAGTGGCGTTAATAAGTCACATGCCATTATTAGTAGCACAAGCTTTATTTAAAACCGCTCAAAATAATCCGCTGGCACTTAAACTTGCTTCATCAGGATTCCGTGATATGACAAGACTTGCACTTTCCAATCTTGATATGGCAAAAGATATGCATGATTTCAATGCTTCAAATATAAACGAAGCACTTATACTTTTACAAAAAGAAATAAATTTTTTAAAAAATACTAAAGTTTCAAAAATATTTGCCGATATAAAAAATACACGGTCGATTATGTACTCAAAAGAAGGAAAAAATTTACTTTAAAAAAAAGAAAAAAACCGATAAAAATCGGTTAAATTCACTATATATCAGAGAGAGGAATCAGAGGAAGGAGAACACTTATTTAGCTTTTTAAGCATATTTATCCTCTACATTCTTATAAATTCCCTCTATATTTTTAAATATAACGTGTAAAAAATACACTTGTAACATAACGTTACAAATAAAAAAGAATGCCTTATTTTATACACTTTTCGGATTATTTAAAGTTATAATAAAATATGATAGTATAATCTAAAAAGGGTAAATAAGGCAATATGAAGTACAAATCCAGATTAAATGAACCTCATAATTTAGCAGGTACTCTTATATGTGTAGAAGGGATAGACGGATCAGGCAAGTCAACACAGCTTGCCATACTTAGGGACTGGCTAAAATCTCTCAAACAAGACGTAATATTTACGGAATGGAATTCATCTGATTTGATTTCGCAAACTACCAAATTGGCAAAAAAGAAAAACTTATTGAGCCCCAGAACATTTTCATTATTACATGCCGTTGATTTTGCTGACAGATTAGAACAGGTCATTATTCCCGCACTAAAAGCAGGATTTATAGTTTTGGCTGACAGATACGTTTATACTGCATTTGCACGTGATGTAGCAAGGGGCGTTGATAGAGATTGGGTGCGAAAAGTATACGGATTTGCCGTTAAACCTGATTTGACTCTTTATTTTAGGGTATCTGAAGATGTTTCGCTGGAAAGAATATGTGCCAATCGGGCACCTAAATTTTATGAAGCAGGCATGGATTTAAAGATAAGCAGTGACCCATACGAAAGTTATAAAATTTTCCAAAAAAGAGTTAATGACGAATACAAACAAATGATAAATGAATTTGGGCTTGTTGAAATTGATGCGGAAGAAAGTATTCATAAAAAACAATTGTTCTTCAGAGAAGAAATAAAAAAAATACTGAAGAAAAAGGGAATAGAGCTGTAAATGACAAAATATAAATCAAAAAACGGCTATGATGGCTTATTAATAGTAATAGAAGGAACCGATGGTTCAGGCAAATCCACTCAAATTGAAAAATTAAAACGTTGGATTGAAGACCAATCATACGGAGTAATGGTAAGTGAATGGAAAACATCAAAATTCATAGCAGATGCCATAAATGATGCAAAAGACAGGAATTTACTTAATGCAACAACATTTTCGCTTTTATATGCGGCAGATTTTGCTGACAGATTAGAGCAGGTTATTATTCCTGCATTAAAAGCAGGATTTGTCGTAATTTTGGACAGATATATATATACTGCATATGCAAGAGATGTGGTCAGAGGGCATAATATTGAATGGCTGAAAAATCTTTATGATTATGCACCAGAGCCTGATATGGTTTTTTATCTTGATGTACCGGTTGAAATTTTATTAAAAAGAATTATCGGTACAACCGGGCTTGATTATTGGGAATCAGGTCGTGACATAGGTTTAAGCAATGATTTTTATAAAAGTTTTCAAATTTATCAAGGGAAATGCCTTGAAGAATATCATAAAATGATTAAAGAATATGGGTTTATATCTATTGACGGTACTTTAAGTCCTAAAGATATCCATAAAAAAATTATCTCGCACGTTAAAAATATTCTTGAGCTAATCTAAAAAAAATAATATAATTATTAGTATGAAAAAGTTAAACAATTCCAATTTTGAGCTTATTGAAGACGTCATCAAAGAACTGGATTTCAAATATAATCAGAATGATGAAAAAATTTTAGGTGAAATAAAGAAATTTTGGACTCAAGTTGCAGGTGATAAAATATCAACTTTTTCAAAAGTTATTGATATCTCGGAGAACAATATATTAACAATAGTATGTTCTGATTCGTTTGTAGCTAATGAATTATATTTAGAAAAGCAAAATTTACTTAAATATATGAATAAAAACGTACAAAATTTGGGAATAATTATAAAGGATATTAAGTTCAACTATAAAAGATGGAAAGAAGAAAAATGATGGATAAAAAATTAAAAGGGTTTTCTCTTGCAGAATTATTAGTTTCATTGTTGATAATTAGCTTAGTATTATCTGCTGCAATACCTACATTAACAAAAAGATCCGGCGCAAACAGGGAGTATATTTGGCGTTGGAGCAGTGATGGCAATAACAACGCATATTTCGGTAACGGAAAAAATCAAAGTGCCATAATAGGACACGATAAAATGCCATTAAAAGATACTGCCGTAACCGATTTAATTAACAATTTCAGTGATGTTACAGATAAAGTTGATCTTGGTAAAATTCAATTTACAACAAACGGCGATAAGTTAGTTTTATTAAAACGTATACCGGATTTGTTAGAATCTGATTTTTCAAATTCCCATATATCTTTATACACGATTGCGCATAATAACTCTACTAAAGTAGAATATGCGGGAAGAATTGTAGCGGATCCTAACAACATTGCATTTGGAATAGGATCACTTCAAAGTAAACGTGAAACTGAAGCAAATACTGCTATTGGGCATTTTTCATTAGTAAGAGATACCGAGGGTGAATATAATACTGCTTTAGGTTATAAAACTCTTTCTTTTAATTTAAGCGGTTCACGAAATACTGCTGTCGGTTATAAATCATTATACAGTTTAGATAACCAATCAAAAGATTCGCAAGGCAATAAAGACAACAGACCCAATTCATATAATACCGCTTTGGGTACTGAAGCTTTATTACATTTACAAACGGGAAATAAAAACATTGCAATTGGCAGTGATGCAATGTCATTCTTAACGCAGGGTGATGATAATATCTCAATCGGTTATAAAAGTTTAAAGTCATTAAATGCTGATAAATCAAACAAAGGTAATATTGCAATAGGAAGTGAAGCTTGCGGTTTGCATCAATCCGGCGATTATAATATTTGTATAGGTAATAGAGCAGGTATAAATGATTTTGATATGGGGAAAAAAGGTTATAAAGATTCTTACGAACTTTATATCGGTTCAATTGGTGACAGTGATATTCCTGTTCCGCTTATTGAAGGTCATACCCAAAAAACGAGTACTAATGATAAAGAACTTATCGTTAATGCAAAACAATTTTCAATTAGACCTTATGCCGGAGGAACTAATATTTTCCAAGTAAATGCAAGATCAAATGGCGGAACTCCTGATGGATATGGTAACGGAAAAACAGGTTACACCGGAGAAGTTTATATGCATTTTAGAGGTGATTCCGGTATAGCAAATACTAATTCGGGTATTTCTTTAAGTTTTACAGGCTTAGCAAGAGACGGTAAAAATTATGCTGTCATCGGCTCAATGGATTATAATAAAATTAAAGCAGGTAATAAAAACAAAGACGAGGCACTTGTCAATTTATCGTTTAATGATTTTCTTGATTTTACTTTTCCGCAAAAAACAGCTAAAGCAGAGTCCGATTATACTGTAAGTATGACTACTTCAAAAAAAGATTATTCGCTTGATCTTAATGGTCAAATTAAAATGAGCAATAAGGGTACTCCGCCTACTATAAAACTTGATGAAAATAATGGTTTTTTATATGAAAGAAGTAAAGATGGAAAGAGTACCAGTTTTCAAATCAGCGATAATTATGTTAGTTTAAAAAACAGTACAGGAAGTTTCTTAGCTGATTTAAGCTCAAAATTTGAGTATACATCCGGCTCTGATTATCTCTTATCTTTAGATAAATCTAAAAAAGCATTTATGCTTACTATTGGAACTGATAGTATTAACTTTGGCAATGGGCAAGCGTATTTTTCAGCTGTTAATAAAAAGAATATTTCAGGAAATATAGGATATAATCTTAAACTAAATGGTCAGCTGCAAGATGATTTAAAGTCAATTGTTGACGGTATGGCAGCTATATACAAAAATTTGTCGGACAGAATGACGCCATCAGATGCACGTTTGAAAAATATATCAGGCGACAGTAAAGCCGGACTTAAAGAAATCAATGCACTTGAAGTCAAAAACTTTACATATAAAAAAGATAAAGATAAAACCCCGCATGTAGGCGTTATTGCGCAGCAGTTAATTAAAATATTCCCAAATTCCGTATTTAAAGATAAAGACGGATATTATAAAATAACAACGGATGAAATCTTCTACGCTATGGTTAATTCAATTAAAGAACTTTGTACACAAATTCAAGATTTAACCGCAAAAATAACAGGATTAGATAAACGTATTACGGAACTTGAAAAACAAAATCAAATACTTAAACAGCAAAATGCTGAATTTGAAAAACGTCTATCTAAGCTCGAAAAAGCTTCAAAATAAAATAAAAAAGCCCCGTATTTAACGGGGCTTTTTATTATATAATTTTAATATGAGATTAGATAAATTTTTAAAAGTATCAAGATTAATAAAACGAAGAACAGTTGCAAATAAAGTTTCTGAGCAGGGCAGGGTATATGTTAACGGCATTCTTGCCAAACCCGCAAAACAATTAAAGGAAGGAGATATTATTTCTATTATCCAAGCGGATTGTGAAGTAAAAGTTAAGATTATAAAGATTCCCTCCGGCAATGTTTCTATACAGCAAGCACCTGAATTATATGAAATTATAAGTTAGTTATTATTTTCTTCATCCAATTTAATTCTTGAAAGCTTAACTATTTCTTCAAAGTCTTTGTATTTATTGCAAAGTTCATGGAAAGTACCCACATCAATTAAACTACCTTCTTTGATATATGCTATTCTGTCGCAGTTAACAAGAGTAGAAAGTCTGTGAGCAATTGCAATAATAGTTTTTTCACCTTTTAAATTATTTAAAATCTCAGTCAATTTATTTTCAATTTTAACATCAAGATTAGCTGTTGCCTCATCAAGCACAATAATTTCAGGTTCACGATACAATGCCCTTGCAATACCTATCCTTTGCATTTGACCTCCGGATAATCCCGAACCGTCTAACTTTAATTCTATATCCAATCCGTTTTCGGTTTGTTTCAATTGATCGTACAATTGTGCTGTTTTTAGTGCTTCATCAACTTTTTCTTTATCTATATCTTTTCTTTCAACCCCCCAAGCAACATTTGTATATATATCACCTTCCATTGTACATGTTTTTTGAGGTACATAACCTATTATATTTCTAAATTTTTGCATATTATCCGTATTTAAACGAACATCATCTACGTAAATTTCTCCCTGATAATCCAATAAACCCAATATGCAATCTACAAGTGTAGTTTTACCCGCACCGGAGAATCCTACAATTCCTATAAATTCACCTTTCTTTATTTCAAGATTGATATTCTTTAGTATTGTTTCTTTTTTGTCATATGAATAACTCATGTCTTTTATCAATAAATTAGAGCTAAATTCCATTCTTTCTTTTGTATCTTTTTCTTTTGAAAAATTATATAAGCTGTATGTATCACATATTTTAAATAAACTGTCCACCTTTGCGGATGTTAAATTTATATAATTTAAATATATTTGATTTTTATATATTTGAGGAACAACACGGTATATGGCGATAGCTATTATACCAAATGATATCAATACATTTGATGGATTTTCACCGTACATGGTCAATATTCCCAAGCATAATATTATCATTGTAAATATAAATATTATTTCTATGACATATTGGGGAATCAACGGAATAAGGTTTATTTTTTCATCAAAAGGAATCATTTTTTTAGAAATATCATCATAAAAATTATAAAAAAACTTTTGGCATCCGTTAATTTTAATATCTTTAATACAGCTTAAACTATTAATAACAGAGTTATAAGAACCATTAGTAAGGTTAAGTTTTTTAACCCCAAGACTCAAACTCCATCTTGTAAAAAATCCGTTTTGCAAACTGCCTGCGACAGAAAAGAATAAGATTGCCAATAAAGTGTATAACGGCAGCAAAAATATAAGAATTGCAAAAATACATATTATTACAAATGTATTAGAAATAAATGAAATAACTTTAAATACAAAATATTTTATGACTTCATCAACATTTTTAGTAATTTGGTCAATAATTCTGTTATCACCGCGCTGTAAATCAGCCTCATAGGGCGCATATAAAAACAGCGTAAGCATTTTTTCTTTTATTTCAAGTCCCCATTCACTCATGGTTTTATTTTGCCAATATATAATTAAAATACTGTAAATATTTTTAATAATGATAATTCCGGCTATTAATCCGCCGATAAACAATATCATAGGTCTTATTCCGTCTATATGAAAGTATTGTTGAATAATCCTGGCTATTGGGTTATTTACCACTCTAAAAGGGTTTACCAAAATCAATATAAACGGAAAGACAAGTACTATACTTAGAAATTCCAATAAGCTTGACATAAATGCCATAAAAAGCATATTTAATAATTTGAATTCGTATCCTTTGCCAAAATATTTCAAAAATTTTATAAATTTCAATAAAAACATAAATTAAACCCTCATTAACAGTAATTATAACATAATCATAAAATTATAAATATTTTTTAACGTATATATTAGTGTCATCTTGCAGAATTTCTAATATTGCATTAAAAGTACAAAATCTGTCAGAAAGTTTATTAGCTGTTTTTGCCGTTTTTTCTCTAATTGTATAATCATTTGACTTGGCAGTTATTCTAAGTATATTTAAAAGCTTTTCATCTGCATTTATTTTATTTGAAATATTTATTAATGCTTCAAGGTTCCAATACAAATTAAAATTATTTTTATTTGCCGTATATGAGCGATTTTGCTTAATTTCGTCCATTTTAGTCAAAGTATGATTAATCTGCTCAATTATTTTTTCATAAAGATAGTCAAAATTATCAACAAATTTAATTACCTGAACCATATTGCGAGAAACCGACGGATTAATGTCAACAACAGCTTTTACAAAAGTATCAATAATATTATTTGATTGAAAAAACTGTTTATATTCAGGGTTTTGAATCAGCTCTAAAATTTTAAAAGAAGCAGCTTCTCTTACAGGTCCCGATTTACCTGTCAGATTAGAAACAATTACATCTGCTTCATTTTGAGAATCTATTTTTTTTAATTCAATTAAACAAAACTGCTTTTTTAAATCATCATCACGATAAAGCTCATCAATTAACTCATTATGAGTATAATCTTCCGTACAATATTTAAACGCAAGATTTAACATATTCATATTTTTTTCATGATTTTGTTCAAGAAAATCTTCCATAAACAAAAATATAGCACAATTGGAGGTTAAAAATGAACTTTAATAAGTATAAAGTAGTTATAAATCATGAGAAATAAATTTGTGAGAGGCAAAGGAATATATGAACGAAATAGTAAATTTTGTAAAAGAGATTTTAATGCTTGAAACAACGGATAAAACTCCCATCGGATTATGCGGATTTGATTGTATACAAGAACAAACCAAAAGACCCGTAAAGCAAAAACGAAAAAAAGAAATGCGTTTATCCGAATTAATGGAATAATAATATAATACTTGCTAATAAAAAGTGCTTGTCTTATAATAATTGCAACAGGTTATGGATATGGAGTTTAAACAATGAATTTAGCAAATATGATGAAACAAGCTCAGCAAGTACAAAAAAGACTGCAAGATGCTCAAAAAGATTTAGCTCAGGCAGAAATTACCGCACAATCAGGAAACGGAGCCGTTACGGTTACTTGTGATGGGCATGGTAAATTTAAATCAATAAAATTAACAAAACAAGCTATAAATGCTGAAAATCCCGACTCAATAGATGATGAAACCGTTGAAATGCTTGAAGATTTAATTACAACAGCAATGAACCAAGCAACACAAGATGCTACAAAAAAAATGCAGGATAAAATGAAAGGTATAGTACCTGCCGGCATAAATATTCCCGGACTGTTCTAATGGAATATACAAAACCTTTAGCACAATTAATAGAATTTTTCCAAAAATTTCCCGGGATAGGACCAAAATCCGCTCAAAGAATGGCGTTTCATCTTTTAAAAATGCCATCGGGAGAAGTGCAAAGATTTGCTCAAATACTTGTTGATGCAAAAGAACAAATTCATTATTGTGATATATGTTTTAATATGTCAGCAGCAAATCCTTGCGAAATATGTACCGATGACAAACGGGATAAATCTGTTATTTGCGTTGTTGCAGAAACTAAAGATTTGATAGCAATAGAAAAGACTCGTGAATATAACGGACTATACCATGTTTTACAAGGAACTTTGTCGCCTTTAGACGGAATTGGGGTTGAAGATATCAGAATAAAAGAACTTTTAACCAGAGTAACCGATGAAAAAGTTAAAGAAGTTATTCTTGCCCTAAGCCCCTCAGTTGAGGGTGAAGCTACAAGTATGTATATCACTAAACTTTTAAAACCGTTTAACATAAAACTTACAAGAATTGCTTTCGGTCTGCCAATAGGTTCTGATCTTGAATTTGCAGATGAAATTACATTGGCTAAAGCAATTGAAGGAAGAAGACTAATTGATTAAGGAGATTTAATATGAGCCAAATTACTATCCGCTCTGACAGAAAAACCGATTATACTTTTACATACAACGGTGAAGATGTTACACTTGAAGCAGGAAGCGTTATAAGCATTGCTAACGGACTTCAAAATGTTGTTTTACCCACTTGTAAAATGAAAATAGCCAATAATCTCATTATCGTAAAAGAATAATTATAATATTCTTTTGCCGTTTTCGACATCAAAGAACATAAGCTTGTCAGTATTGATTTTAAGCAGAGTTTGTTCTGTGGTTTTAAACGAATTATCTAAATTTGCACAGCAAGAAGTATTATTAGCTCTAAAATAAACCAATTTTGAGCTGCCCAGCATTTCAGAAATCTCTACTTTAACGGGTATTTCAAAATTAGCATTTTCACAATTGAAATTTTCAGGTCTGATACCGATTATAACATTATTTTTATTTGAAAGTTTTCTTTTTTGCTCCTCATTAAGTTCAAAAGAATTGCCGTTAATTGCAATTTTATTATCTTTAATTTCCGTTTCAATAAAATTCATCGACGGAGAACCCAAAAATCCCGCAACAAACTTATTAACGGGATTGTTAAACACCTCATCAGGGGTTCCTGTCTGCTGAATAACTCCATTATCAATAACAGCAATCCTGTCACCCATAGTTAAAGCTTCTGTCTGATCATGAGTAACATATATAAATGTTGTTTGAAGCTTTTGATGCAGTTTTTTTATTTCTGCTCTCATTTGCACTCTTAACTTAGCATCAAGGTTTGATAACGGCTCATCCATCAAAAATACCTTGGGGTTTCTTACAATGGCTCTGCCCAATGCAACTCTTTGTCTTTGTCCGCCTGATAACTGTTTTGGTTTTCTTGTCAAAAGCTCCGTTAAATCAAGTATTTCCGCAGCTTCTTTTACTTTTAAATCTATTTCATTTTTTTTCAATTTTCGCATTTTAAGAGGAAATGCAATATTTTCATATACACTCATATGCGGATACAATGCATAATTTTGGAATACAAATGCAATATCCCGTTCTTTTGGATGGATATTATTTACACATTTGGAATCAATATATATTTCACCCTCAGTAATATCTTCCAATCCTGCTATCATTCTTAAAATAGTAGATTTGCCGCATCCTGATGAACCTACCAGAACCAAAAATTCTTTATCTTCTATCGTCAAACTGACATTATCTATAATTTTCTTTTTATCATATATTTTGACAATATTTTTTAATTCTACTTTTGCCATTATTTAGAATTTTTTTCCTCTAATAAAGCTTTTTCTATCGGGAGTATAAATATAAACGAAACTTGATTTGCATATTGATTATTAATCCACATTTCGCCTTTTAATTTATTAACAAGCTTTTTTGTACTGCCTAATAATAAACTTTGCAATAAATATTTTTTAGAATTTTTTTCAACCTGTATATAAGGGTCAATTATATCGGAACTTGTATATATGGAAGTATCCAATCCTTTACAAGCAATCTCAAACATTAAATAAGATTTTTCATTAATATTTTCATCAACTTCAAAACCTTTTGCAAGAATAAATTCGGGCATAGGGTTATCTATAACTATATTTATTGCACCTGTTTCCATAAGGTTTATTGCATTTTCAATAATATTTAAAAGAATTATTTTAAATACATTTTTATCAGAATAACAATTTTGCTTAACTGTATCGGAAGCATTTACCGATATTTTTATATCTTTATTTTGTAATTTAACATTAACTTCATTTATCAGAACGCTGAGTAAAGAGTTTAAATCAAAATTTTGAAAATCAAATTTATATATATCAGATTCTATCTGAGATAATTCTATTAATTTTTGAATGAATACCAATAATTCAGAGGAATTACCGTTTATAATTTCAAGATATTTGGTTTGTTTTTCGTTAATTTCACCGCTTAAGCCTTCGAGCATGGCCTGCGAAAACCCAACAACGGAATAAAGCGGAGAACATAAATAATTAGACATCTTTGATAATAATGCATTTTTTGTATGATTTAAAATTTTATGCTCCTGACGTTCTGTTATTAACTGGTCAAGAAGCGAGTGATCCTGCGTATTATCAATAATAGTAAGTATATATCTTTTTTTCTTTTTAGAAGAAACATCACTAACTTTAACATCAGTAATTTTGGTATTTTGCTCTTCCGATACAATTTTAAGAATTTGCTTAATTTCTTCATCTTTGTTGTTGATAATATTATCGGAATTAATGATAAAATAATCATTAATATTCTTACCGCGAAGTTTTGAAGTTTCAAAAAGTTTAAAAGCACGTTTATTTGCATAATGTATTTTACCAGTTTCATCAATAACAAGGACAGCTTCAGGCAAATACGTCAATATTTGATACTGCTTCCCAAGTAAAAAACTAAATAAATCCATGCAAAATTCCCTTATAATAAAAATTTTTTATATTCCACGAAAAATATTTTAGCATATTAAAGAGAAAATTAACAGATTTATTAAGTCAAATAATCTTTTAAATGTTTAATACTCTCGCACGCTTTAAGCTTACGAAGCGCAATACCTTCAATTTGTCTGATACGTTCTTTGGAAAATCCCATATCTTTGCCTAATTGCTCGAGAGTTTTTGGTTTAGAACCGTCTATACCGAATCTTTCCGTAATAATTTTTCGCTCTTTTTGATTAAGTTCTTTAAGAACAATATCGATATACTTTTTTAACATAACATTATAAGTATTATTTTCAGGCGATGCATAGTTATCATCAGCGATATAATCTTCAAGAGAAAGGTTATCCGCAACGGGACTATCCAGACTTACGGGTTCAAGCTTAATGGTATCCATAACAATATTAATCTGTTTAACAGGCAGTTTAATTTTATTTGAAATTTCTTCAACGGTAGGTTCTCGTCCGTATGTATAGCTAAGTTCATAAACAGCTCTTTTAACGAGCCGTATTTTATCAATCATATGCACAGGTACTCTTATTACTTTTGAATTATTGGCAATAGCTCTGGCAATAGTTTGGCGTATCCACCATGTTGCATAAGTCGAAAATTTAAATCCCTTGGAATAATCAAACCTGTTTGCCGCTTTTATCAAGCCTAACGAGCCCTCCTGTACCAAATCCATAAACAAAACTCCCTGTCCCGTATATTTTTTTGCAATACTGACAACAAGTCTGAGATTAGCCTGTATAAGCTTTTTTTTTGCTATTAAAGCTTTATGCTCATCCCCCTCCAGAATTATTTTCCCCAGCTCTTCTTCTTCCGCACGTTTAAGCAGTTTTGTTTTACCGATATCCTTTAAATACATTTGCAGAATATCATCTTTATATACAACATTATTGAATGTTGATATTTCATCATCTTCTTCTTTTTCTCCATCCGTACCAATATAATTTTCTTCGGAACAGAAATCATCCAAATATTGAATACTCATAATACATCCTCACTCTTAATTAAAAGACTCGACGCAAAAATTTAATATGAGTTCCGAATATTTTTAAAAAAAATCAACCATCTTTTTTGCTTCGCCAAAATTTATATTCAATTTTTTTGCAAGCGGTAAATTCATTATTACATTATTACTCAGCCTAAAAATTTTGGGATAATTTTTAAAATTCCCTTCTTTATACAATTTAGAAGATAATCCTTTTTTTTCTTTATCGTATATTTGATAAAAATTCAGTCCCAAAGTGGTACAAAAAGGGAATGACGGATTTCCTTTGGAATCCTCCGTCAATACTCCGAATGTTCGGCAAACTATGGGTCTGTATTCATAAACGCTGCATACATCATTTATTAAAAACGGGCATATATAAGAATCTTTGTCACCATTTTTGATATTTTCTATATTGTTTTTTATTATATTTTTTGTATTTTCATCAACAAGTTCATAACCTTTCATTAAATAATCAAATTCTATTTGAGATAAAGGATAATCACCTCGTTTACAACACAATGCACAACCTTTTTTACAATGAAGATATTCTTTTTGAAATTCAAATATTTTAACAAAATCTTCACTTATTGATTTTAAAAATATTAAATAGTTATCAAGATTTGATATATCGGACATAAATATACCTTTAGTCAAAAAGAATAACTCTTAAAACAGGATTTTTATAATGACGTTTTCCTGCGCCGTAGCCGACTTTATGAATAATCATTTCATCGGGAAGTTTATTATTTTTAAACAGAGCAGCACATATCGATGCACCTGTCGGAGTAACCATTTCACCAATATTATCTGAAATTTTTAACGGAATGGAATATTTTGAAGTAATGGCACATACGGCAGGAACAGGAACATTTAAAGTTCCGTGCTGACATTCAACGGTTCCTGTGCCCTCTGTTAATGGTGAAAAATATACTTCTTCGGGATTTAAATCATCAAAAAGTACTGCAAAACTGATAACATCTATAATAGAATCAATTGCACCCACTTCGTGGAAATGAATTTCCGAAATATCAATGCCGTGGACTTCAGCTTCTGCCTGAGCCGTAATTTTAAATATTTTTTTGGCAAGTGCTTTGGCATTTTCAGTCATTTTTGCTTTGTTAATAATTTTATAAACATCTTCAAGATTTCTGTGTTGATGATGGTGGTGATGTTCATTTTCTTTATAATCCGGAAGTATAACATCAAAATCCACAGCTCTTATAGCGTTCACAGTTACTTTTGAAATCTTATAGGAAAATTCATTATCTAATTTTAGAGATTCAAGCACATTTTCAAGTTTTTGAACGTTAGCCCCCGCATCTATAAGTGCAGCTACCGACATATCACCTGAAATCCCCGAATTACATTCAAAATACATTTTCATTATTTTTTACCCGCAATCTGTCTGTTTATTTGATTAGCACTATAACCTGCATTAAATCCGTTATCTATATTAACAACACTCATCCCCTCAGCGCAAGAATTTAACATAGTCAAAAGTGCACTTAATCCTTTAAAAGAAGCTCCGTATCCGACGGATGTGGGAACAGCAATAACATGACAATCAGCCATGCCTGTAATAATGGAAGCCAAAGCACCCTCCATGCCTGCTACTGCAATAATAACATTGGCTTTTCTTATTTCGTCTATTTTATCAAACAATCTGTGAATACCTGAAATACCGATATCATAATAACGTTTTACGTTGCTTCCGAAAAATTCGGCAGTAGCGGCAGCTTCTTCCGCCACGGGTATATCTCCGGTTCCTCCCGTACAAATAGCTATTTCACCCACTTTTTTAACTTCATAAGAACTGAGTGTTAACACACGTCCCCTTTCATTATATTGAATATCAGGCAATTTATTTTTCAAAAACTCATACTGTTGAACACTTGCACGGGTACCAAGCACATTTGTTTTATTTTTTTTAAAAGCGGAAAAAATTTCTAACAATTGTTCATTAGTTTTACATTCGCAAAATATTGCTTCGGAATAACCTCGTCTTTTTGTTCGTTCCAAATCCAATTTAGCAAAACCCAATTCAATATATTTTTCACTATTTTTCATATAAATATTTTAACCTATGATAGTAACTGTCAGTCAAATTAAATTATACATTAAACGCAATAATATTTTTTATGTGTTTTATATAAATGTTTATTATAGAATATAAATATACACAAGACGATTTTAGGGAACATTAATAATGGATAACACGAAAATAAGAAACGTGGCAATAATTGCGCACGTAGATCACGGTAAAACAACATTAGTAGACAGTATTTTAAAGCAAACAGGCGTATTCAGAGAAAACCAGCAGGTACAAGAGCGGGTTCTTGATTCTAACGATTTAGAGCGTGAAAGAGGAATAACAATACTTTCAAAGAATGTATCCGTAAAGTATAAAGGATACAAAATTAATATAGTTGATACTCCCGGGCACGCAGATTTTGGCGGAGAAGTAGAACGTGTTTTAGGCATGGTGGATGGTGCGCTTTTAATTGTCGATGCGGCAGAAGGCCCTATGCCTCAAACGAGATTTGTATTATCAAAGGCACTTGAACTCGGTATAAAAATTATTGTAGTTATAAATAAAATAGATAAAACAGGTGCAGACCCAGACGGTGCTGTTGATAAAGTTTTTGACCTGTTTACGGAATTAACCGACAATGAAGAATTAATAGATTTTCCTTATGTATACGCAAACGGTTTAGCAGGGTTTGCAAAAAAGAATATGGAGGATGACTCCAAAACACTTGAACCGTTATTAGATTGCATAATTGAAAAAATAAAGCACCCCACGGGTGATAAAAATAAAACACTTCAATTTCAAGCAACAACGCTCGATTATAATGACTATGTAGGGAGAATAGCAATAGGCAGAATATTAAACGGTACTATAAAATCACAACAGCAGGTAAATTTAATAAAAGCAGACGGAAGTGTAGAGCGTGGGAAAATAGCTAAGTTATATGTATTTGAAGACCTGGGAAGAACCGAAGCTCAAGAAGCTTTTGCAGGTGATATTGTTGCAATAACGGGATTTGATGATATACATATAGGTGAAACCATCACGGAAGTTGATTGCACAGATGCACTTCCTTTAATAAAAGTAGACGAACCTACAATGCAGATGATATTTTCCGTAAACGACAGTCCTTTTGCGGGTCAAGAGGGTAAATATGTAACCAGCCGTCAGGTTAGAAAAAGACTTTATGATGAACTTGAAAAAAATGTAAGTCTTAGAGTTGAAGATACCGACACAACGGAAAGTTTTAAGGTATCAGGCAGAGGCGAGCTTCATTTAAGTATATTAATTGAAACCATGCGCCGTGAGGGGTTTGAGTTTCAAGTATCCAAGCCTGAAGTTATATTCAAACGAATAGACGGCGAATTAATGGAGCCTTATGAAAATCTTTTAATAGACGTACCCGAAACCTGTGCGGGAGCATGCATAGAAAAGCTTTCAAACCGCAAAGGCGAAATGCTTCGTATGCAAAATGCAAAAGGCAGAACTATGCTTACATTTTCAATCCCCGCAAGAGGCTTAATAGGTTTTAGAGGTGAATTTATACGTATGACAAGAGGCGAAGGTATTATGAATCACACTTTTGATTCTTATAAACCATATGCAGGCGACATATCAAAACAACGTAACGGTTCACTTGTATCTCACGAACAGGGCGAGGCTATCCCTTATGCTTTGGCTCAATTTGAGGATAGAGGCGTATTTTTCTTAACACCTAAAACCAAAGTTTATAGGGGTATGGTAGTAGGCGAGCATAACCGCCCTCAGGATATTGAAATTAATGTATGCAAAACCAAAAAGTTAACAAACATGAGAAGTGCAACCGCTGATGTTATGGTTACACTTCAAGCACACAGAAAAATGTCTTTGGAAGATTGCATGGAATATATCTCTGATGATGAACTTTTGGAAATCACACCTCAAAACATACGTATTCGTAAGGCTGATTTAACAAGAGTAAGATTTAATTAGCTTTTGAAATGACAGCTTGTCTTTCATAATAAGTTAATTGTTTAAAAATCTTTTTCTCGCCTGTGGGCTGAACATCAGAGTTATTTCCGCTAAAGAAATTTGATATTTTATTAAGTAAAGGATGCTTTTTCTCAGTTTTTGCAACTTTTACTTTGTTGTCTGATTTCTTAACCTTTTGAACTTTTTCAGTTTTTACTTTATTGTCAACTTTTTTAACTTCAGCCTTGTTAGGTTCTATCTTAACCGTTTTAATTTCATTATTGACGGGTTTAAGGTTATTATCTTCTTGAACTTTTTCAGCTTTTACTTTATTGTCAGCTTTTTTAACTTCAGCCTTGTTAGGTTCTGTCTTAACCGTTTTAATTTCATTATTGACAGGTTTAATATTATTATCTTTTTGAACTTTTTCAATTTTTTCTTCATCGCCTAAAGCCATTCTGAACCCTGCCGTGAATGCTACACCGTTTCTGCCTCCGTTGCGTACCATTGCTTGCAGATATCCTGTGTATTTATCATTCCATAATTTTTGTATACCAAGCCCGTATTCGGCATAGGGTTTAATAGAAAGAGAAGGGAGAGTGAACTCATCAGCCGTTATCTGAGTTGAACCCATTACATTATATACAAAACCTGCCGATAAATATGGCTGCCAGCCGCTTTCGGTATTCTGTACAAATTTAATATAAGGGTGAACTTGCAATGCGTGTAATGGTTCAGCATTTATGTTTACACCTGCTGCGTTTGTATAATCAAATGTATTTATCATTGTATATGCCATTAACAATGTCGGCTGAATAATAAATCTGCCGTCTTTAAATTCAAAGTTATAGCCCGTTTTAGATGCAGCACCTGCCATCAGCATTGAAAAATCTTCTTCACCATATTTCGTTGATGTTTCACCTATGGATGAACCAACAGATGCCGTAATTGCAGTATAGAAGTTATCTTTGTAGAATGTTTGAGTTACACCGCCTACTATGCCGTTTTGATATGTATGGTTACCCTGATATGCCTGACTTGAGCCTGTGTAGCCGATATATGCACTTGTAACAGTATCCCAACCGTTTTTAAGGTGAACTAATTCACTGTCTCCGCCTACGTAGCTTCCGTAGATAACGGTATCAACGTCATAGCCGTTCTTTATCGGTATACTTTCAAATGATGTATACGGTTTAAACCATAAACCTTTTGAATTAAATTCATTTGCATAACCTAAAAGTTTAGTGTCAGCTTCATTTATTGCATATTTATTTGAATCTGATTTAGCCTGTCTTATACGTTGAGGTAATGCCGAGAATGTATCTGCATGTTCAAATGCAAATTCCAAAGATTGAATCATTGATGCATATCCGCCTGCTAATTGTGCAACAGAACCTGCCATAACATTCGGATTAACATCTCCTCTGGTAAATCTGAATATTCCGCCATCTATGCTATCGCTATTTATAGAACGTGTTTTGGCAGCAGAAGAAGAATATGATACCAAATATTTAAATACCGGACCTTCTACTTCTGTTACATCAGAGAATACTCCTTGTGCTAAGTCTGTACTATCCGTAAATAGAACATCGGTAACCAAGCTCTTTGCATCATTTAAGACTTTCATATCTTTTATGTTTATACTTGGTGCAGCTACTTTTCCATAATTATCGGAAATTATTCTGCCCATTTTTACATTTGCAAGGTCTACATTAACGCTGTCAATATTTACGGTAGAGTTATTAACCGCTAAATTAGTTAAATGCAATTCATCAGAACCTAAGTCAAATACATTTAATGTAGTGTCGGTAAGGTCTAAAGAGTTATTTTTAAACTCATTTCTGTTGTATAGGTTTATTGTGCTGTCAGCGGTTCCGGTAATATTTTGATTTTCTACTTTACCTGTAATATTTGTGTCTGCACTGTTAAAATTAAGAGCTCCTTTATCTTTAATGTCAGAAGTAATAGTACCGTTAATGTTTGTTTTACCTTGAATTGTCAATGCATTATTATTTGTAATTTTAGAAGTGTTTTCTAACTTAACGGAATCAAGGGTCATACTGCCTTTATTTTGAATATTATCCGCATTTAATAATCTTAAATCAGACAGTGTAACATTTTGGTCATCCGAAATATTATCTAAAAGTGTTTTGTCATTTAAATTGAGTACGTTACCGTTTTTACCTTCTATTGTAAAATTTTTACCGACAAGTTTAGCATCTCTGGTTAAAAGCTGTTTATCATGACCATTTAAGGTAAATACTTTTTCATCTTCAGTATCAAGCTCAGCCCAAGCAGCCAAAGAATCTCTCCAGCCTGCTATTTGAATACTGTCGTTTGTTGTGTCTTTTGTTCCTATTGCAAATTCTTTTGCAAGAATATCTCTGCTGTTCATATTATTTTCCGCTTGAGTAATATGATGAATTTTGTCAATAGAAAGTTGAATATCGTCGTTTCTATCTGCTTGTTTAATTATTTGGATGAAATATTCTTTTTCATCTTCCGCATTTTCTTTAAATCCGTTAATAGTGTTAATAACCAAATTAGAAAGTTGGATTGTACCTGTTGAGCCGCTGCCTACCGAAAATGTATCACTTTGACCATTATTTCCGTCAAATGCAATGTCAAGGCTGTATTCAGCTTCATCACTTGATTTTAATTGTTTAATGCTATAATTTCCGTATTTAACATCTGCCGTATCAACAAATCCTGATTGAACATCAAGATTTGATGTATTAAACACATCAGATTGAAGATTTTTTTCATCCGTTAAACCGATTTGCAGAGTTACATCATTTAATGTTGCATTGGCATTGCCCACTATATTATTAAATATAACTCTTGATGAATCATCACCATGCATTTTAATGCTATAATTATTAGTCCCGTTTATTTTGTCATCAAACTGAATAGTTCCGTTATTTTTTGCATTTAATGTCAAGGTTGTACCATCTGCACCATCTACATATATTGCTTCAAAATCTTTATTTTCACCTGTATTAACATAGTTTCCTCTAAACAAAGAGTCAAAATTATCTGCAATAATATTAATATTCGTAGTAGTATAAATTGCACCGCCATGTTCTCCGGCATTATTATCGTAGAAATTAGAGTTGTATATTCCCCTGTCATCATTATTACCGATAGTTCCTGCATTATAGATAGCGCCGCCGTATGTAGTGGCTGTGTTATCCGTAAAATCACCGTGAATATTTCCTATTTTGCCCGTATTGGCTATTGCGCCGCCTTGACCTTGACCTGATGCACTTTTGGCGAAATTGGAAGAAAAATCACCTTCAATATTACCTATTTTCGCTCCTTGGTTATAAATAGCGCCGCCAATAGCGTTGTCACCAGCTTCTACATAGTTCTTCTTAAAATCACCCGTTAAATCACCGATTTCAGAGTCTAAATCTTCATCTGTATTATAATTGTAAATTGCACCGCCAAATGAATTCTTAGTGCTTTTTGCGTAGTTCCCAATAAAATCACCTGTTATTTTACCGATTATACTGTCACGGTTATCAATTACACCGCCATGAGAGGTATCACCCGTGGTATAAGAATAGTTGTCTATAAAATCACCTGTTATATCACCGATTGAAGAACCCTTGTAATTATATATAGCGCCGCCATGTGACTCCTCTTTTGATTCAGCATAATTTTTAATAAAATCACCTGTTATATTACCTATTTCCGCATCGTTTTCGTTAAAAACAGCGCCGCCGCTTGCATTTTTACCTGCTTTCGCATAATTTTCGATAAAATCGCCCTTTATGTCGCCTATTGAATATTTGCCGCCATTATCATATGCGTCATTTTTAATTGCACCACCGCTTGCATGACTGGATTCTGAATAGGCATAGTTATTTTTAAAATTTCCTTCTATATCGCCTATTGTAGAATTGTAATTCATAACAGCTCCGCCGTACGCCTCAATATTCTTAGAGTATGTATGATTTTTTATGAAATTACCCGTAATATTACCTATTGTGCCAAAAACACTAGCTATTGCGCCGCCTTCAGACTTAGCGTCTTCACTATATATATAATTCCCGATAAAATCGCCTTTTATATTTTGTATTGTTGCACCGCTTTCGTTTGATATAGCACCGCCTTTTACCCAACCATATTTTGAACGGGCATAGTTATAGGCAAAAATTCCTTCTATATCGCCTGTTTTAGCATACTCACCGGTATTTATAATAGCTCCGCCGAGTATATATTTATATTCTTTACCTTCAACGTTATAGTAAGGTTCTCCGTCACTATATGTATAATTTCCTATGAAATTACCTTTAATATTACCTATTGTGCCAAAAATATTAGCGATTGCGCCGCCTTGCGCACTAGATGTTTCACTTTTTGTATAATTTCCTATGAAATTACCTGTAATATCACCTATTGTGCTCCAATTATTATCTATTGCTCCGCCGAGCGCATTATGTGTTTCACTTTTTGTATAATTCCCGATAAAATCGCCTTTTATATTTTGTATTGTTGATTTGTTGTATATAGCCCCGCCCAAAGCATCGTTGGTTGTGTCTTCACAAGACAAATCTACAAATTCTTGATTTATTTCGTCAGTATCGGTATCAATTTCTTTTCTTGTATTCTTGTCTGCATCATAGTGCACGGTTATTTGAGCATTATTTTCATCTGTTAATTGAAGTTTATAATCCTCTTTTTCATCCTTTTCCCATTTAAAATATTTTGTACTATTACCCTTGCCGTATTCAACATTTTTGTAGTTCATTTTATAGTATTTCGGAACAAGTTCAAAAATATGTACTTGTCTATAATTAACCCCCGGTATTAATTTATCTGCGAGAACTTCCTGCCCTGTTACGGGGTCAAAATATTTTATAATCTGTTGTTTTTCGTACTTTGTTACTACTCCGTCGGGAATTTTTGACGTGTCAGGAACTTCAATTTCCGTCAACGTATAAAAGCTTTCGGGGTATACTTCCTCAGTCCCCGGCATTTTAACATTATTAGCATGAAGATAATCTAAAGTACCCTGATTTAATTCTTTAGGTACTGATGGAAATTCAATCTTAGAATCTTCAGCATTAGCAGATGTAATACCAAAAGATATGCACCCTGCAAAGACTGCAATCAATAATAAATTATTAGGTCGTTTTACCCCCCCCCGAGAGGTTTTTGGGGATTTCATTATATTATTCATAATTATCCTCATGTTAAATTACACAAACGTATAATTTTTATATCGACCATTAAATTTTTTACTTTAGTCGTTTTTAAAAAAAGTTTACAAAAGTATACATTTAAAAAATTAATGTATTTATACGGAATTGGAACTTTTAACTAATCTTTAATCCTAAATTTTAAAGCATTTTGAAGATTGCACTTCAAAACATACGTATTCGTAAGGCTGATTTAACAAGAGTAAGATTTAATTAATTTTTATATTTTTTCTTGATAATATCTATGATGTCGTTAATTTTGGAAATTTCTTCAATTGAAGCATCTTGGAGTTTTAGGTTAATTATATTTAAAAGTTGATTTTTATCAAATTCGGGTGTGGGAAGCAGTAAGGATACAGGTGTTACACCAAAAACTTCGCAAATATTATCAATTGTATCAGCTGTTGGCTGATATTTATTTTGCTCTAAATTTCTTAACCCTTGAACTGATAAATTTATTATTTCTGCAAATTTTTCTTGGGTTAATCCTTTATTAATTCTTAAACGTTTAATACCATTATTAATAAGTTTTTGATAATCCATAATATTAAACTTAAAGTAGTTTTTAAAATAATAAAACTAACTATATAGACTAATAACTACTACATATAATTATGGTAAAGAGCCACACACACACACACACACACACACACACACACACACACAACAACACGCACTCCACAGAGTATTTTGATATATTTTTTTTATTTTGTAAATTAACCACATGGCTATTTTTTTTATACCAAAAGTATTATTTATTTTTTGCATAAAAAAACCCCCTTTAATAAGGAGGTTTTTTATCTATTTTAATGATTATTTATCATCTAAAGCAGCAACACCGGGGAGAATCTTACCCTCGATAAATTCTAAAGAAGCTCCGCCGCCTGTTGATACATGGGTAAAATCTTCAGCTTTACAGAATTTTTTAGCGGCAGATACGCTATCTCCGCCGCCGATAACGGATGTTGCACCGTTTTTGGTTGCTTCTACTATTGCTTGAAGTACAGCTTTTGTACCTTCTGCAAATTTCGGGTTTTCAAAAGCGCCTACGGGCCCGTTCATTAATATAGTTTTTGATGATTTTAATACATCAGCAAAAGCTTTTCTTGAGTTCATACCTGCATCAACACCTTCAAATCCGTCAGGAATTTCATTAATTTTAACGAATTTATTTTCTCCGTTGCCTGAAAAATCGTTTGTAACTAAAACATCTGTTGCCATAACGAGCTTAACGCCCTTTTCTTTTGCTTTATTTTCGATTGCTCTTGCAACATCCAATTGGTCATCTTCACAAATAGAATTGCCTATTTTACCGCCGTTAGCCTTAACAAATGTATATGCCATACCTCCGCCGATTATCATATTATCTACTTTATCCAACAGATTTTCCAAAACTCCGATTTTAGATGAAACTTTAGCACCGCCGACAACAGCCGTAAACGGTCTTGTCGGGTTATCAAGAGCCTCGGATAAACATCTGATTTCTTTTTCCATTAATAAGCCTGATACCGCAGGTTTTAAAACTTTAGC
>CANQLG010000015.1 GCA_947624645.1 Candidatus Gastranaerophilales bacterium | reverse complement strand
GAAGAAGATGAAGATGAAAAAGAAAAAAAAGCACGGATGAAAGAGCTTGAAAAAATTATGAAAGAAATGGATGTATCAGAATATGAAATATTAAATATGATGGAGGCAAACGGGTTGGATAGAGAAAGTGCAATGAGGGCAATAAGGATGGGATGGTAAAAATACATATTAATTAAGCACAGGAGATCCGAATGTTCGAAGAAGATTATAAAGAAAAAGAAAAAGAAAAAAGAAAAAAAGCACGGATGAAAGAGCTTGAAAAAATTATGAAAGAAATGGATGTATCGGAATATGAAATATTAAATATGATGGAGGCAAACGGGTTAGATAGAGAAAGTGCCATGTTGGCCATATCTGACGGTTGGTAAAATCTAATGGTTTAATAACGCTTTATAGGAGGTCTAAATGTTTGAAGAAAATAAAGAAGAAAAAGCAAGAATGAAAGAACTTGAAAAAATTATGAAAGAAATGAATGTCAATGAAAATTATATTTCTGACATTATGAAAGAATACGGAATCAATAGAGAACAAGCAATGGAAACTATTTATAGGGGGCGGCTTAATTATGAAGCCACAAAAGAATATTTTCTTAATGATGAAATATTAAGCTCTTACCTTGATATGGATGCAATGGAAGCTGCTGAAAAAAAAGGCGAATTTAGAACACTATACTTTAAACAAAACATACGTTAGATTATCAGAAAAACTAATTACCTTAAACCTGACAAAATGGTTATTTACTATCAAAGTAAATTTTAGAGTGTTGTTTTTACTATGGCACTCTTAGGATGCGTGCGAAAAATTTAATATTAATCATTTATACCTCCTGATTCATTCCATTCCATTCTAACCGCCCCAATTATTGGGGCGGAATTTCTTTGCAATGCTGCGTTAAGTTTAGGATGCAGACTTATTCATCCTCGCTTTGATAAGGATTTAAGTTTACCAAACAAATAATAGAAAGGAAAAGATATGTGCTCAACACCAAAAATGCCTTCTGTTACTCAAAATACAGAAGTTATTAAAACGGCAATTCGGGCCGATGCCTCTACACAAAAGGCAAATGTCCAAAACAGAACAAACAGAAGAGGGGTTGTTTCAGAAAATATCAGAACCTCTAACTCAGGGGTTGAAGATGATATTTTGACCTCCAAGAAAAAATTGTTAGGGGAATAACATGACTGATACAAAATATACAAAAAAATATTTTAATGCCAGAAGAACCGAACTGGAATCTGCTTATAATAATTTGAAAGCTGATTGGCAGGATTTGGCAGATTATTTTTTACCGAGGTCGGTCAGATTTCTTGCTCGTTCTGCTAATAAACAGCCTGTCAAAAATAAGAAGATTAAAGATTCTACCCCGTTAATTGCGGTTCGGAATTTTTCTTCGGGCATGATGTCAGGTGCTACAAGTCCCGCTACTAATTGGTTTAAGGTAAAAGTCAGAAATTACGGGCAAAGTGAAAGTTATGAAGTTAAAAAATGGTGTACAAATGTTGAAAATCTTTTTAGGGATATTTTTAATTCTTCTAACTTATACCGTGTATTACCTGCTGTTTATAAGCAAATCGGGGTGTTTGGAATTTCAGTACTCGGACTTATCAATGATGAAACGTCTATTTTGAGATGTCAGCTCTTGCCAATCGGTTCTTATCGTATTGCTAAAAACCAAAAGGGTGAAGTTGATACCATTTGCAGAGTTTTTATGGAATCGGCAAAAAATCTGTATGACAGGTTTGGAGAACAAAATGTTTCATCCGAAGTCCTTAATGCCATTCATTCGAACAGATTTGAAGAAATGTTTGAAATAGTTCATTTTGTTGAACCAAACAAAGAATTTATGCCTGATTCCCCTTGGGCACAAGATAAAAAGTACGTTTCCGTTTATTATGAATATGCGTCAACCGAGGATAAATTTTTATCGAAAAGCGGATTTGACAAGTTTCCTTATGCTGTTTTTGAATCTGAAGTTAACGGAGAAGATGTATATCCGTCAGAGTGCCCCGGAGTTAATGCTTTACCGGATGTAAAACAGCTTATGAGTATGATTATTGATGAGGGTAAGGCAGTTAAAAAAATGATTAGTCCTACTTATAAGGGGCCTGCAAGTTTGAAAAATAAGAAAATGATTGATGCACCTGCTGCATTTATTGAAGAAGATGAGAACGGCAGAGGTTTATCGCCTATATATGAAGTTAACCCGAGAGTGTTAGAGGTTGATTCCATTATTGAAAAATTAAAAGAATCAATAAAAGAAATTTTCTATAATGATTTATTTGCAATGATATTAAATACTTCCGAACGATCAAGAACAGCTACCGAGGTTAACGAACTGAAAGAAGAAAAAATGGTGCTTCTTTCGCCGTTGCTTCAGCAAATTCATAACGGGCTTAATCAGATAATGGATTGGGTTTTTGATGAGTGTATTCAATTGAATATTTTGCCCGATCCGCCGGCTGAGATTATGGGCGCAAATATGGATATTGAGTTTGTGTCTACGCTTGCTCAAGCTCAAAAGGCTGTTAAAATTTCCGCAATGGAAAGATTTACGACTTTTACAATTAATTTAGCGCAAATGCTTGACCCTGCTATTGCTAAAAAACTTAATGCAAACAAAATTATTGATGACTATGCAGATTACGCTAATATATCGCCTGAACACCTTGTTCCCACAAGAGAAGTTGAAAAACAAAAAAATGCTCAACAAGAAGCTGAGGCTCAACAAACTCAGTTGGAACAAGCTAAAAGTACTTCGGAAATTATTAAAAATATTGCAGGCACTGACTCTTATGGCAGTGATTTAATGGCCAGACTGGGATTAACTTAAGAAAAGGAGAAAACAAATGTTAAACGACGAACTACAAAAAGTTGAGCTGGGCGAAAATGCTTATGCCCCAAAACAGGAAAGATTAACAACGCCTGTCGATGATGAGGGTTATTTTGGTAAACCCGAATTCTACGATTATTCGGGAGTTAAACTTCCTGAAAACTATTGCTATGACGAAAATCTTTTAAATGAATTTAATGAATTGGCAGCTAAATACAATCTCTCTCAAAAAAGTGCTAATGAATTAATGTCTATGGCAGTGAAGCTATCACAGTTGACGGGTGAAAATTACTCTAAAACTATTGCGGAACAACAAAGACTAAAAATTGAAGACTACAAACGAGCTCTTATTAATGACAGAGATTTGGGCGGTGCTAATTTCGAAAAAACCATGAGAACTGCCGATATTGCTTATACTCAATTTGCGGATAATGAAGTTCAATCTTTGCTTAATGAATCGGGATTGAATTGTCATCCTTCAATTGTCAGAATGTTTTATAACATCGGCAAAAGAATGCAAAATGACGCAATTTATCAAGTTAATGCTGCGGCAGCGCCAAAAGAAAACAGGGAAGATATTTTATTCCCTACGATGTCGTAATAATCAAAGAAAGGAAAACACATGGCTACACTTGGTGCTAATTATCTAACCTTGGCAGACAGGTTAAAAAGAACCGAAAACGGAAAAATTGCTGCCGAAATTATTGAAATGATGTCCGAAACCAATGAAGTGCTTCAAGATGCTAATGCACTCCAATGTAATGACGGTACTAATCATATTACTACCATCAGAACAGGTTTACCCTCAGCCGTATTCAGAAACTTATACGGATTTGTTCCTACATCTAAATCTGCTACTGAACAAGTTAAAGACGTTACAGGTATGTTAGAAACTTATTCTATTGTTGATGTTGATTTGGTTGATAAGTCAGAAAATCCTAAATTATTCAGATTATCCGAATCATCTGCTTTTATTGAAGCAATGAACCAAAAACTTCAAGAAACCGTTTTTTACGGAAGTATAAAGGAAAATGCTGCTGCTTTTGACGGTTTGGCTGTCAGATATTCTAAAAAATCAACGGATACCAAAAAAATAGGCTCTAATATCATTGATGCGGGCGGTAAAGGTACTGATAATACTTCTGTTTGGTTTGTTACTTGGGGCGATTTGCATACTTCTTTACTCTACCCTCAAGGCTCTTTAGCAGGAGTTCAACATAAAGATGACGGTATACTCACGGAAACAAGTTCAACGGGCGGTAAACGCAAAGTTTATCAGGATCATTATAAAATGGATGTCGGTTTATCTGTCAGAGATTGGCGTTCTACTTGCCGTATCGCTAATATCAGTATCGCAAATCTTGCAGGCTCAGATGCTGCTGATATTGAAGAACTTTTAAATAAAGCATATTACAAAATAAGAAGATATGCTAAAACAGGTAATACTTGTATCTATTGTAATTCTACTGTTTTAATGTATTTTGAAGCACAATTAAAAGCAAAAACCAATGTTAATTTCACTATTAAGGAATATTTAAATGAAAATATTCTTCATTATAAAAATATCCCTATTCGTGAATGCGAACTTATTTCTTGTAATGAAGCTTTAGTATCTTAATTGGAAAGGAATTCATAATGATTTTAGATGAACAAAGTATGTTTTCAAATAAACAAAGTATAATTCAAAGTTGTGCTTCCGAAAATATTATAGATTTCGGAAAACGAGAAATTTCATTCGGTACACCGGTAGAACTTTTTATACAAATAAGTGATACTTTTGATAATTTAACAAGTCTTACTGTTGCCGTTCAAACATCAAATGAAGAAACTTTTTCTTCTCCGACAGATTTAATTGAGCAAACCATGTTATTGGAAGAACTTGAAAAAGGTGCAGTGTCTTCTGTTAAGTTTATACCTAAAGGTAATCTCGGTTTCATGAGACTGTATTATACCGTTACGGGTGAAAATCCCTCTAAAGGTTCAATTATTGCCGGTGTTGTTGACGGACAGCAGGAAAGTTTCCATAATTCCTAATTATGTATATTAACCTTTCTCTTTCTTTTACCCGGCGTTATGCCGGGTAAATTTCTTTAAATTTTGCTCAAGTTTTTATCTGAAAATATTTTCGAACAATATATAAGGTGAAATAAAATGAACTATACAAAAGCTAAAATATTTAATATTACTTTAAAAAATCTGAGAGTAAGTGTAGGTATTCAAAATACTAATCAAACGGATAAAAATACTGTTGTACTCAATGAATTTTATGAAAGTGCCCGAGAACAGGTATTAAAAGATTTTGATTGGAATTTTGCTAATGCTTATAGAGAACTCACTCTTACGGGAAATATTCCTCAAAATCCTAAATTTCTTTATGAATATGATTATCCTAACGACTGCTTATTTGCCCGTGAAATTATTCCTTATACAAACAGTAAAATTGTAGAGTTTGAAGTGGCATCAAATATTACGGGACAAAAGGTAATAAATTCCAATATTACACCGGCAGTATTGAGATTTACCAGATTGGTTGATAATGAAGTATATTATTCTACGGAGTTTGTAATGGCGCTGTGCTGGTATTTAGCGTTTCTTGCCGCACCATCTATCACGGGTAACAGAGCTATTCAAAGCGACTGTTTAAATGTGTATACAAGTATGCTGGCAAAGGCTAAAACAATAAATGCTTCCGAGGGGTATATTAAAAATTCCGATGAATGCTCTTGGCTGGATGCAAGATAAGGGGCTGAATTATGACAAGATATACTCAAAAATCTTTTACAGGCGGAGTATTAAGCCCTGCTTTATATTCAAGAAATGACTTAGCAAAGTATGCCGTCGGGCTTAAAACATTAAAAAACGGGTTTGTAAGAGCAGAAGGATGTGTAAGTAACAGAAGCGGTTTGGAGCTTGTTTGCGAAGTTAAAAACTCTGATGAAAAAGTACGTTTAATTCCATTTTCTTTTAATACGGAACAAACCTATGTTATAGAGATGGGTAATAAGTATGCCAGATTTATAAAAGATGGCGCTCAAATTGTTGATAATACCTTTTTTATTCCCGTTGAAATAAAAACCGAATATACTAAAGAAGACCTGCCTAATATAAAATATGCTCAAAATGCAGATGTTCTTACCCTTTGTCATAATAATCATGAACCATGTGAACTTTCAAGATTATCTCATTATAACTGGGATTTAAAAAAAATAAGTTTTCAACCTCAAATTGATGCTCCAAAGGGTTTAAAAGCAACATGGACCGGCGGAAGTGAAGCACCAACTATTTATAAATATGTAGTTACTGCGGTAAAAAAAGACACATTCGAAGAAAGCAATCGTTCGGAGGAAGTAAGTGTTACGGGTGAACTTGAATCCTATTGGGGCGCAGCGGAATATATTACTGTTACTTTTGAAGCAGTTAAAGATGCAGTCGAATATAATGTTTATAAATCTGTTAACGGTGTATTTGCTTTCGTAGGAACTACCTCTACAACTACGTTTAAGGATGACAAAATAGAACCTGATTTGACTTCTACGGCTCCAATATTTACTAACCCTTTTGAAGGTAATAATAATCCGGCTTGCGTTAATTATTTTCAGCAAAGAAAAGTGTTTGCCTGTTTAAAAAACAGTCCCCAGCAGCTTATTACATCACAAACCTCAACAAATAATAATTTTAATATTTCAAGACCTTTGAATGCCACAGATTCAATAAATATTACACTTTCAGAACGAGAAGTTAATGAAATCAGGCATGTCATTGCGTTAAATGACTTAATAATTTTAACTTCAGGCGGAGAATGGAAATTAAACGGTTCAGACGGAGCATTTACGGCTACGTCTTCGCTTGTAGCATCACCTCAAAGTTTTTACGGATGTTCTCATGTTGCACCTGCCGTTTCAGGGAATATGATTCTTTTTGCACAATCAGGCGGTGCCGTTATAAGAGATTTAGGGTATACTTACGTTTCGGACGGATATGACGGAGAAGAGCTCTCCATATATGCAAATCATCTTTTTGAGGGTAAACAAGTCATAGACATGGCATATTCTAAAGAACCTTATAGAATACTTTGGTGTGTTATGTCCGACGGCACGGTCAATGCACTAACTTATAATAAAAAACAAGAAGTTTCAGGCTGGCACTGCCATGAAACAAAAGGCAAATTTGAAGCGGTTACTGTTGTTAGAGAGGGATTTGAGGATGTTGCTTATTTTGTTGTGGCACGCCAAATAAACGGAAAAACCAAACGTTTTATAGAACGTATGGCGTCAAGATATATTGAAAAAACTCAAGACGGAATTTTCCTTGATTGCTCTTTATGTTATGAGGGCGAACCTATATCCAGCATTCACGGATTGGAACATTTGGAGGGCGAAACGATAAATCTGCTTGCAGACGGTTGTGTAATTATAAATAAAACCGTAAAAAACGGCTCTGTTAAGCTTGATTATCCGGCTTCAAAAATTGTTGCCGGTTTGCCTTATGAATTTGAAATGGAAACATTAAATATAGAGGGTGAAAGCACTCACGGACTTACAAAAGTAGTTAATTCAATAAATGTTATGCTTGATAAATCTCGCGAAGATTTCTTTATTGTCGGAACAAACGGTGAAATGGTTCAAAATTCAAGAAGCGTAAAAAGTGCTAATGATGCAAATTATCTGCATTCGGGTAATGTAGAAGCTTTTGTATTTACGGATTATTCTGATAGTGCAACGGTACATTTAAAACAAATATATCCGCTTCCTATTACCGTTAATTCACTTTCTATCGATATTACGGTGGCTGATGTCAATGCTTAAAAAAATTGATAATAATGATGAAATTCTTTTTGTTCTTGATAATTTGAGACTTGAGGATAAAAAAGAATTGGCAGCTCTTTGGGGTGATAATTGGAAAGCACTTGCTCTAAATAATGTCCAAGATAAAAACGGACTTGTTCTTTACGGTAAAAATTATTCAAATGTCTTAGTACCCATAGCCATAGGAGGATTTTATGATTTATCCGATAAAACCTCATCAATAGCTTGTGTTTGGCTTTTATCTTCAATATTTGTTTATAATAACAAACATTTACTTATGAAAATACTTAGAAAAGAAATTTTAAAGGCTTCCAAAAAATATAATATTTTATATAACTATATTTATAAATCTAATCTGGAAGCTAAAAAATGGCTGAGAAAATTGGGTTTTAGTTTTGATAACCCTAACCCAATCTTAATCAAGCCAGATGAGGGTTTTGAATTTTTCTATAAATCTAATTAAAAGAAAGGAATATTAATGTGTACTGTTACTTTAGCTATAATGGGAGTCACCACTGCTCTTGAAACTTTTAGGGAATACCAAAATGCCAATTATGAAAAAGCTTATGGAAATTATAAATCTCAATTGCTTATTCAACAAGCAAATCAAGCAAGGAAAAATGCTGCTTATGAAATGCAAGAGGGTATTGAAGAATCAAGAAATCAGAAACTGCAATCTATTCTTAATATGGGAAAAGTCAAATCTAAAATTGCATCCGGTAATATTGCTTTATCTTCTCAAACGGCTTTAAATCTTGTTGATGATGAAAAACTTAACGGAGAACTTTCGGCTTTAAATACTTTAAAAGTATCCCAAAGACGCTCGGATGCATATCTTCAACAGACAGGTCAGTATTATTCCAATGCGCAGCTTAATTCTTTTAACAATAAAAATAATTATAAAAATAATCTTTTTTCTGCCGCAACGTGCTTATTAGATACGGGCAGCGGCTTATACAATAAATCTATGAATATAAATAAAAAATAAAGGAAAAAACATGTCGGAAGAAAATAAGTTTAGTAATAATTTTTCTATGAGGAAAATTCCCGTTAGTAATAAACAAAATCAAGATATTGATGATATTAATTTTGATAAAATTAAAATCTTAGAATTGTGTAATTCCATTGATAAATGGGAACAAGAAATATTATTTGACGAAAAAGGATTTTACTCGGTTAAAGGTAAAGATGTTAAGGAAAAATTACCAGAGTTTGAAAAAGAACTTGAAGATTTTATCAATGTCAAAATATCAGAGGTTTCTTTTTCTGATGATTTTATGAAAGAAAAAGCACTTGAAATTAAGGATAATAAACTTAATGCAATAAAACTTAAAATGAAATTTTATGAGCAAGAGCAGCTTCAAATCTGGCAGACCGATATTTTTGAAGAAGCTCTTAATTGTGCTGTTACAAGGGCTGTGCTTTATAAATCAGATGATAATATTATTCAATCTTCATTTAATAATGCTTTAGAAGTAATTGAAGCCATGGCACAAAAAGAAAATTGGAATATTAAAATCAAATCCGATAAAATTAAAAAATTTAAGTCAAAATTTTATACAGAGCTAATTCAGTCTTTTATAGAAGATAAAGATATAAAAGCTTCGGTTTTTTTTGATAAATATAAAGATTTTCTTGATGAAGATCTTAAAGAAAAAACTCAAACAGCGGTAAATAAACTTAAAACAAATGTTATAGCTTATAATTTTGCCAAAGAATTGTTCTCATATAAACTTTCCGCCTCGGAGCAGGAAAAAGAACTGGCCAAAATCAAAGATAATGATATTAAAAAATATGTCGGATTCTTTCTTTCGGATTTTAAATCTGATGAAAAAAAGTTTAATGAACAGGATTTAAAAAATAAAAATTATCAAAATTGGCAAACCTTAATGTCGTTGGAGGAGTTTGATAAAGCTATATTATATGTCGATTATACTCTTGATGATGAGAGTATTAAGGCTAAAAAATCGTATATAAAACAAATAAAAAATTCAGGCTTAATAATTACCGATAAATCTAAGTTTGTGGAATTATTTTCAGAAATTTTTGAAGATTATGAAAAATTCAAACAATCTGATTTATCAAATAATTATTGTTCTTTATCAAAAGAAGATTTTGATTTGATAATAGGTTATCAAAATATTACTGATAATCAATTTTTAATATTAAATTCAGACTATAAATATATTAAGAAAAAATTTAATGAAATAAATTTAAAATCTGATGACGATAAGTATGAGTTTATTAAGCTTGTAATATCATCCTTTGAAAAGTATAAAGAAACAAATAAAAAAGAAGCGGATATAGAAACAAGAAATAAATTTATAGAATCAGTAACTTCAAGGTTCTCCAAATAGTTTTAAATAAGTATAAAACAAGTTAAACAAGTAAAACAAGTAAAAAAATAGTAAAACAAGTTAAAGGAAAGAAAAAATGACCGTATCATCTTTGGTTCCTGTAAATACCTATGCAGGAAATTCATCATCCAAAAAATTTGATTTTGATTTTCTAATTGAATCAAATTCAGAATTGATAGTTCAACATATTAATAACAAAGGTTTAAAAACAGTATTAAAAGAGGGAATAGATTATTCCATACACGAAATTGGCAATAAGGAAGGAAGTTATATAATTTTTCCTTTGGAATCTTCAACATATTCGGTATTAAAAGAAGATGAAAAGATAAGTCTTATGTTAACTCTTATTATTAAACAAGAAAGTGAATTCAGAAATTCATCATATTTCAACTTTAATATATTAGAGTGGACGTTTGATTATATTGTAAGAATTTTACAAATATTAAACAGAAAAATAGAAAGATGTATAAAAACTCCTGAGGGTGAGGATGAAGAGGATTCGGAATCATTTTTACAAAAAATAAGAGAAAATAAGGCTAATACACAAAAATATTCTGAATATGCTGACAAAAAGGCAAACGAAGCAAAAGATAATGCGGAGCTTGCAAAACAATGGGCAATAAAAACGGAAGATACAGTCGATGATAAAGAATATTCTTCAAAATATTATGCATTGGAAGCTCAAGGTTATGTTCGTCAAGCCC
This sequence comes from Candidatus Gastranaerophilales bacterium, assembly GCA_947624645.1. Lineage (GTDB taxonomy): Bacteria > Cyanobacteriota > Vampirovibrionia > Gastranaerophilales > Gastranaerophilaceae > Avigastranaerophilus. Next base: position 31,080 of record CANQLG010000015.1, on the reverse strand, counting down.
AATCATTTTCAACGTTAAGATATAATGTCTTCTGTATAAACACAGGTAATATTGAAAACGGCAAACCTGCTTTTTTGAAAATAGAAAAAAATATTCTAAAAACATCAGGCTCGTTTGACCTTACGACAATTCAAGGCAAAACATATACTATCACGGAGGAACTTACTTTAAATATTGCTGATGTGTCAATGGGTATATATAACATTTTTATTAACCCTGAAACAAAGAAAATCAAATTAATAAATAATAAAATTTACATCGGCGAATTTTTTCCTGAAGATGCGAAAGAGGGTGATTATTTATTAAATACTATAAAACCGCCTTTTGATTTAGAGAAAAAAACAACTTTATCAAATGAAAAAGGTTTAAAAGATGTTTATGCAGGCTTGTTACAAATTACATATACTGATAAAAAACTGGATTTTAATGAATATAATAGAAATATTTTTTCAATTGAAGATGAAAAATTAAAAAAAAGATTAGGATTCAAGCTTTTTGACATAATCCCAAAAGATCATATATTAACATTTGAGGAAAAAGAGGGATTAGAGCTTTTAGGTGAATACGTATATAAAGAAGCAGCTGACGAGCGCTATGGTTATCCGGATTTTTATGAAAGATGTATAAAAGAATATAAAGAAGGAACTTCAAATACATCAGAAATATCAGGGATTACGATAAAAGTTAATTCTAACGGGCACAAGTTTTATAATATTTCAGACAAAGCCAAGATAGATGAAATATATAATAAGAATGGAGTTGCCTGGTACTATGGAGTTGATGAGACTAATAAAAGAATACTTTTGCCTCGTAATAATTATTTCTTCCAAAGTAGTAAAAATGCAGGGAAATATATTGAAGCAGGGTTGCCGAATATACAAGGCAGCTTGAGAATTACCTGCGGGGGTATTAATGAAACAACAGGAGCATTTACCAAAGGGTCTAATGTAACTACCGGACGGTTTGAAGCAACAGCGGCAGCAGCTGATGTGTTTAATTTTAATGCAAGTTTATCTAATTCCATATACGGAAAGTCGACTACCGTACAGCCTAATGCAGTAGGGGTAGCTGTTTATATGGTGGTAGGAAATACTTATGTTAAAGAATATAAATCAGCTTTAACGGAGCTTACGTCAAGCGAGAACGATACAATACCGTTAGGTACGTCTATGTATTCGCCTGAACCGTTAGAACCTAACGCAGGATGGGTAAAATCAACGGGATTATATTTAAGCGGAAAAATATATGAAACATTTTATAATAAATCCGTAGCAAAGATAGGACAGGCTTTTTGTTCGGGATTTATTAAAGAAAGTACGGAAAGCTATGATGATTATGACCTTGTAATAAATCAGGATGAAATGACATTCAGACTTCCGTTATATAACGGAAGTGAAAATATAATTGACTGTCCTACAAGGGTACAAAAAACTTGGGGAACAACATTTGATTTAACACATAATTCAATAATTTATGGCGGTGCATATTCTTCTTCTTATGACGATGATGGTATTATACAATTCTCTTATGATAAGGGAACCACATGGAATACTTTAATAATACATGATAGGGGATTTGGAGAATGGATGTCCCCGCCTTTTCCGCGAGGGACAAAAATTAAAAGTTCCGGCGGAACCACAGGTGTAGGAAGTGAAGATAAGTATATATATATTTACAGATGTAAAGGCAGCGGCGATTTATATTTCAAACTTGGCAATGCTTTAGAAAATCAGCAGTTAATTGATATTGGGGGAGTATTAGAAGATTTGGCATCAAAGCCCGCTTTCAACGAGGCTGCAGCAGCTTCAATGCCTAGCAGTAAATATAATAATTTGACACTAGGCATAAGCGGTTCAACATATAAAGCACCTGCCAATGGATGGTTTATTCTGGCAAAAAACACTAATGCGGCAGGAGAGTTTATAAGCCTTTCTATTTCTCCAACAGGATTAGGTTTTACAACATTTTCACAGAATAACGGCAATGGATTAAGAGCGAGTGTTCCTGTTAAAGAAGGCGACAGTTTAAATTGTTACTATACTGCAACGGGCACTACAAATCAATTTAGATTTATTTATGCGGAAGGGAGTAAATAATATGTTTTTAGGTTATCAAGACGGAAAAGTCAAATTTTATGTTGAAACTGTAAAAAACCCTGAATTTTACCCCGATACAACTTGGGTTGAAACGCAGGACGAGTATATTCTAAATGACGATATGACGGAATATATTAAAAAACCTGAAAATTACGAGGAAATATTGGCACAAAAAGAAAGAGACAGAATTAATGCACTCTCTTTAACCTCTGCCGATATTGAAAGAGCTTTATATAAAGCAAAGGGCATTGATTTTGACGATGTAGTTGAACTTGCAAAGCAAGCAAATGAGCAGCAAGCACAAATTCAAACAGTGGCACTGGCGGATGAAATACCTGAAAAAATTGATATTAAAGCTTTAAAAATAGAACTTAAGGCAAATAATTTCTACCGTGGACACCCATATATCAACAAAATAGGCGCTTTATTAGGTTATACATCTGATGACCTTGATTATTTGTTTGAGAATAAGGAATTACCCGAAAAAACGCTTGATAATGTTATTAAAGCGACGGAAGAAGCAGGATTATATACTTTACCCGCAGAGGCTCTCGAAGCCGACGCCGACAGTGCGGAGGACTTAACCTCCTCCGCCGTCATTAAAAAAGATTTAGAAAAGGAGTAAACTATGGCAAAAGTATTTAATTGGTTTGAAAGATTCGTAATAAGAAGATTGGCAAAAAAAATTGTTAAACTTATGCCCGAATTAAAAGAAAAAGGACTTGAAATAATTGAAAAATACTCGGATGAAATTTTGGAAAAAGTTAAAGAAGCTATCGTTAAGTTTATTGAGGAGCATAAGAATAAGTAAAAATCGTATCGGGTTTTTATTCACTTGGAAAATATAACTATAACGGCAGGGAAGATTCTTATTTTAATAATGCTAAAATGCCCTGCCTCGGATTTACTGGCTGGGCGTATGCCCTCGGTCAGCCACAGGGAGGGGTACTCCCTCCCGCCTTCGAAAGGATTTATAAAATGCTTTGGTATAAAGATGATGAAATTGAAATTGACTTTAATATCATTCCTTGTACGACTATGCTCTTTCCACTGCCGTCTATGACAAAGCAGGAAAAAAAAGAGATAACGGATAAACCTTTTTTGAATAAAAAGCCGTTGTTTGTTACTATTCTTGATAAGAGACAAACAGAGCAGGCAGAGTATAAATTTTTAATTGATAAGGGGTACCGCTGGGACGGTGCGAGTATCCCCCGTGTATTTTGGCGATTGATAGGCTCAAAGACAGAACCAGAATTTCAAATAGCATCATTACTTCACGACAAACTCTGCGAAAATCATTCTTTTATCAATAATGACCGTTATCTTTCAACATTAGTATTAATCGGATGTATGAAATCGGCTGACGTATGCTCCTTTAAACGCTGGCTTATTAAACACAGCGTTGATAATTACCAAAAGTTTTGCGGGTGGAGAAATAAATGTCTGTAACATATGAATTAATGTTTTGTATTGGCGTACAGCTGCTTACTGCGGGTATTTGTATCGGCGTTTATAAATGCACGGTGAGTTTTATGCAACAGCAAATTATTGAATTAAAACAAGATATGAAAAAATATAATAATGTTCTTGAAAGGCTGATAAGAGTTGAAGATTCGGTAAAGTCAGCACATCATAGGATAGACGGATTTTGTTAAAATTTAAAAGGGGCGCAAGTTTATTAACCTTACGCTCTTTTTTTATATATTAGGTAAATCACCTTTAACAACAGCAATTTCTTTTGATTCCAATCCGAATTCTTTACATAATACCTTAATAGCATCATTAGCATTTTGTTTTTCAACAAGACAGCTTATTTTAATTTCACTTGTGGAAATCATTTTAATATTAATATTTTTTTCTGCTAAAGCTTTAAACATATCAGCAGCAATACCGGGTCTATCAACCATACCTGCGCCTACTATTGACACTTTAGCAATGTCTTTATCCGTTAATATATTACCGGATTGAATATGGTCTTTTTCACTGTCTAAAATTTTAAGTGCATCATCAAGATCTTGAGCATCAACCGTAAATGCAATAGAGTTTTTGCCGTCAATTGCAAGTGATTGAATTATCATGTCAACGCTTATATTATGTTTAGCTAATGCCCCGAAAACTTTAGCCGCAGTACCCGGAATATCAGGTAAACTGGATATTAAAATTCTGACTTGAGAACAATCGGCAGCCACTCCGGCAACTGGCTTGTATATTTCCATATTATCAACTCCTATAATCAAAGTACCTAAATTATCTAATTTAAAAGAGCTTCTGACTCTCAAAGGGACATTAAATTGTTTTGCCGTTTCAACACTTCTCGGATGTAAAACATTAGCTCCGACTCTTGCAAGCTCAAGCATTTCTTCGTACGAAATAACATCAGCCTTTTGAACATTAGGAACAATCCTTGGATCAGTAGCATAAACACCTTCTACATCAGTATAGATATCACATCTGTCTGCTTTAAGTGCTGCTGCGATAGCAACTGCTGAAGTATCAGAACCTCCTCTTCCAAGTGTAGTAATTTCTCCATCGGGCGTAACTCCTTGGAATCCTGCTACTACAATTATTTTACCTTCTTTTAAATATTTATTTAATTTATCAGTTTTTATATCTACAATTCTTGCTTTTGAATGAATACATTCAGTTATTATTCCTACCTGCTGACCGTTCATACTAACAGCTTTATACCCGTTTGATTGGATTGCCATTGTAAGTAGGGCTATTGATACTTGTTCCCCCGTTGATAACAACATATCCATTTCTCTTGAATCAGGATTATTAGTGATTTCTTTAGCAAGTTTTATTAAATAATCCGTTGTATGCCCCATCGCAGAAACTACAACTACTACATCATTTCCGTTATTTTTTTCTTTGATAACAGCTTTTGCAACATTATGGATTTTTTGAGGATCTGCAACGGATGTCCCGCCAAATTTTTGTACTATTATTCCCACTTTTTTCATCCTTTATTAATGTTTAGAGTCTTGCTTATATAATTGCTTAATTCTTCTGTCCCATTATTTTGTAATGTTATTTGTTGAATTTTTTCATTAAATGAATTAAGCATGCTTTCATTATAATTCGACGGATTGTCTTCTACAAGTACTTTATATGCTAAATATGATAAATAATTATATACATAAGAATTTTGTTCAGAACCCGGTAATGTGCATAAAATAGCCAGAGCTTCAGGGGCTTTCCTTATATTTATAAGTGCCTGAGCTTTTATTATTTGGGCCTGAATATTTTCAGGCTCCATATCTAAAACCATATCAGCTTTTTCTATTGCTTCAGAGTAAATACCGACTTTTAAATTTGTTAAAGCATAGATTAAAATTATTTTTTTTGATTTTCTGTTTATTTGATATGCGGTTCTGATTTTTCTTAGAGCATCTTTATTATTATTTAAATCCAACAGACACATTGTATAGTTAATATATGCTTCTATATGGTTAGGATAATATTCAATAGTTTTTTGATAATAATCTGAGGCTTTTTTTAATTTCCCTGATTTATAATGGCAATTTGCAATGTAAAAATATAAATATGCTTTTTTTGAAGAAATATCAATTGCTCGGAAAAAGTTTGTTATGGCATTTTGATAGTCTTTCTTATCATAATAAATCATGCCTAAAGCTCCGATAACAGTCGGATTTATTTCATCATAAACTAATGCTTGTTTATAATATTCTTCGGCTTTATCATAGGCCTTTTCTTTATAAAAACAATATCCTAACCGATATAAAACATTTGCATCATTATTTTTTATATCCAAAGCCTTGAAAAGTATTTTTTTTGCTTCGGAAATATTTTCGTTTTTTATTAAAGATATTCCCCAAGAAAGGTAATAATCATAATTATTAAAACCTTTGTTTTCGCCAAACTGATATATTCTGAATGCTTCTTCAAAATTATTCATATCAATATAATTCTGTGCCAAGAGCATATATATTGCAGGATTATTATTATCTTCATTTAAAGCTCTTGTAGCATATTCCATAACTGCGGAATAATTCTTTTCTTTTTTATAGCAAAGTGCCATATAATAATTTAATTCTTTGTAATTTTTATTATTATTTTCAAGTTGCTTAAATTCATTAAAAGCATCTGCTATTTTGTCCGATTCAAAATACAGAACTCCGAGCATAAAATAAATATTATTGTTTGCAGGATTAAGAGTTTTTGCTTTTTTAAGCATTTCAATCGCTTTAGTTTTATTTTTTGTTTTAGTGTATAAAATACCGTAGTTAAAATATACATCGGAATCATAAGGAGCAAGTTTTAAGGCTTTTCTTAGTGATTCCTCTGCTTCTTTATAGTTATCTTTTGCAATATAAATACTTCCGAGAATGGTATAAGTAAATGCATTTTGAGTATCTCTCTTAATAGCTTCATTAAGTGCAGCTTCTGCTTTATCATATTCTTTAAGCTTTGCATAAATAATTCCCAAATTTATGCAAGGCTTAGGATTATTATTTGACATCAAAATAGCAGTTTCAAGTTTTTCAATTGCGCTGTTAAAATCTTTTAAATTGGCTAAATATAGCCCCCAATCCGTATATGCTAAGGACGGTATCTCTATATTGCTTGATATTTTAAGATAATCATTTGTGTATTTATCAAATTTTAATATATTGTAATAAATTTGTCTGAAGAAATTTTTCATAAGATTAAATCCGCAATTTCTCTAACGGCACCTTGCCCTCCGTCAGAAGAAGTAATATAAATATTTTTAATCGATTTAACGGTTTTATGTGCATTATTAACAGTGGCAGGGAAACCTGCTATATTAAGACATTCAATGTCATTAATATCATCGCCCATATAAAGTGCATTTTCTGGTTCGATATTATATTTTTCCAGTAAACTTTTAAAAATATTAATTTTATTTCTTTCATTTTGAAAAACATCAATATTGGGGAATTTTACTTTAATAACATCAATAGCAGCAGATTTTTCTCCCGAAATAATTGCAAACTTAATATTTTTTTTAAGAATATTAGCAATTGCCATAATATCTTTATAGTCTATATCTTTAGAGGTAGACCCGTCAGAATATACCCTCAATTTACCGTCGGTAAAAATACCGTCAAAGTCTGTAACAAATATTTTGATATTCTTCATATATAAAAAAATTACTTTCAAAATTAACTATAAAAATAATTATAGCATGTCATAAAAAAAACTATCTTTAAGAATAGTTACAAAAATATAGACAAATGACTTGATAAAAAATTATGCTTGTGTTTTGATAAAAAAGAAGGAGCAATAATCCTCTTTTAAATTGCGAATTCAACGGCTGCAAATGCTAAATATAGCACAGTTGTAATACAGATGGAGAATGAACCGCATGGTTAAAATAAGATTAAGACGATTAGGATATAAGAAGAACCCTGTTTACAGAATAGTAGTTTTAAACTCAACAACAAAGAGAGAAACAGCACCTATTCAACAGCTAGGGTACTATAATCCAAAAACAAAAGAAATGCAGTTAGATAAACAAAGTGCATTGGATTGGATAAAAAAAGGAGCTCAACCGACAGGAACAGTGCAATTCTTAATAAATAATTGTACTGATGAAGGCAAATTAAATTATGTAAAAAAAGAAACACAAAAGCTGTCTAAAAAAGCTCAAGCAAAGCTTCAAGCAGAAAAAGAAGCAGAAGAAGCTAAAAAAGCGGCAGAATCTGAAACAAAAACAGAAGAGGCTTCCGCATAATATAAAGTTTTTACAGGGAAAGAGAACACTTATTTACCGCTTTTTAACGAAAGCGGTTTTTTTTTATCTTTATACAGGCATGTAATCTATGTATAATTTAAGAAATATTATTTGTCGAAAAATTAATATAATCATCTTATAATATGTATTATGAACATATTAGAAATTATATTGTTAGCTGTCGCATTGTCATTGGATGCCATGATTGTAAGTTTTTCATACGGGATGGTGATAAATGCGGATAAAATAAAAAATGCATTAATCCTATCAAGTATGTTTGCCGTTTTTCAAACAATCATGCCGATAATGGGATGGAATTTTACTAAAATTATATATGAACAGCTAAAAATATATTCTAAATGGATAGTGTTTGTAATATTTATGTTCTTGGCAATAAAATTCATAAAAGAGTCTGTAAATGAAAAAATAAATATAAAAAAACTCAATATAATGGTGGTAATCGGGCTGGCAATAGCAACAAGTATTGATGCTTTTGGAGCAGGAATATCATTAAGATTTTTAAACACCAATATAATATATGTGGCATTAATTATAGGCATGGTAACTTTTGTATTATCATTAATAGGATTTTACTCTGCAGAAATTTTTAGGAATTGTCCGGCAAAAATCTTAGGAATAACGGGTTCGTTATTATTAATATATTTAGCAGTAAAAACAATAATATAAAAATGTTGCGAAATAAAAATGTTTTTAGTAGTATAAAGGAAAGTGAAACTTCTAAATGCGGAAGTAGCTCAGTTGGTAGAGCATCTGCCTTCCAAGCAGAATGTCGCGGGTCCGAGTCCCGTCTTCCGCTATTTATTTTGATTAGGCGGCATGGCCAAGTGGTAAGGCAGAAGCCTGCAAAGCTTTTATCCCCAGTTCGAATCTGGGTGCCGCCTTTTTTTTAAAAATAATTTAAATGATTGACGTAAATATTAAAAAAAAATTCTAGAATATAAATTAAAAAGTATGAAGAAAAATATAATTTTAAAATATCATTTGCCCATTTTAAATAATGAGTGTAAAATGAAATAAGAAACTTATTCGGAATAAAGAGTGAGAGTATATGGTAGAGAATAAAGATCAATGGGAAGAAACTGAATATTCAGAGGAGCAGACAGAAGATATTAGTAATGCTGATGATGCTGAAGATCAGGATTATGATGATTCTTATGAAGAATATGAATCGGATGGAGATGAAGATGAAGAAGGGGTTGCTCCTGCTAATAAGAAAAGTAATCCTTTGCTCTTGATTATAATATTTTTGATTATAGTAGCAGCAATAGTATTTATATTGTTATCAAAGAAACTTGGCAACAATCATCAAGATGTAAATCCGCCCGCCAATAATAACAACTATGTATCAAGTGAGGCTGAAAACAATAATCAGGAGCAAGAGCAGTCGACTAATGAATTAGCAAATTCATTTTTTGAGGATGCTTCTAATGAAAACAATAATGAAGATAACAACATGATGAGTGTTAACTTTAATGAAGCCGGAGAAACAAATGTAACGTCAGGTGAAGGCAATAATGAACAAGTTGCGACGGTTACGGATACAAATTCTGATAATACGGCAAAAGAAAGTGATTTATTTGATAATCAAACGAACGTTAATACAGAAAATGACCAAGAAAATAATGCAATAATGGTAGTATATAACAAAGCAGCCAGAACAAATCCTTTTAAACCACCGGTTGTTGCACAAGAAGATAAGGATGTTCCGTTTGAAGTGCTAAATAATACTCCGTTTGAGATAATTGAACCTCCAAAAGAATCAGTAGTTGACGAAAATCTTACAAGATTATTGCAAACTCAAATTTCAGGTATTTTGTATGATAATCAAAGTCCATCGGCAATTGTAAATTTAAATGGTTTGGATCATTTTGTAAAAGTCGGTGATACGATTTCAGGTTATAAAATAAAAAGTATAACAAAAGACAAAGTAGAAATAAGTTATAAAAATAATAGTTATGTAGCTTCAGTGGGCGAGTTGTTTACCAAAGGGAATTTGGAAAATCAACAATCGGTTGCTAATCTACAAAATAAATTTGCAGGCAGATATAAATATTAATTAGAGGAGAAAAAGCATATATTATGAAAAGAAGGTTAAACAACATAACAAAACTTTTAACAGCAGCAGGGTGTGTAGCTGTACTGGCATATAACATTGCATTAGCAGCTCCTCTGACATACGATATGAATCAACCGACATTAAGAACTGACTATAATGCGCCGAACAAAATCAATTTGACAGGTAATGTTAATTTTAACGGTGGCGATCAATTAATAAATTTAAGTTTAAGAAATACCGATGTACAGCAAGTACTAAGAATGTTTGCCGATAAAGCAGGTTTAAACATAGTATTCCATTCATCTGCAACCGGAACTGTAAGTTTAGATTTAGTTAATGTAAAATTGGAAGATGCGTTTAAAATGGTAATGAAAATGACCAATTTAACGTATGTAATAAAAGATAAGACCATGATGATTGTATCAACAGAGAGTGCCGAGAAATTAAATTTAACAAAAGATAACATGACTATAATTCCGGTAAAATATGCTGATGCAGCATATATTGCCCAATTTTTAAATACAAATATATTTGGATTAAATGCACCGGGATTATCTTATGGTCCGATAGTATCTACAAATGCTGATAGAAATGAATTGTTAATATTCGGTACTGAAAATGACTATCAAATGGCAAAAAAAATAGTTGATAAATTCGATAAAAAACCTGTAATGACAACATTCAGAGTAAATCATACAACTCCGTTTGAAATGGCAAAAATGATATGTGAAACACTGTTTCAACTGCCTTTTGAAGGCAGTGTAAGCGGTGGCGGAGCTGCAACGGGAACATATAATTCTCAATTAAACGCAAATTTGAAAACTCAATCAGCAAGAAACACTTCACCTGAAGGTGAGTTTGGCGGCGGAGAAATTGCTTGTGTGTATACAAGCGGTGTAACAACGGATAACCTTTCTTCATATCAATCAAAACCGACTCTGACAATATATGTACAACATGAACTCGGTACTTTGACAATGATGGGCGGAAGTGAACAACAAATTCAAATGGTAAATGATTTTATTCTTGAAAATGATAAAAAACAACCGCAAGCATATTTGGAAATTTCAATTTTGGCTCTATCAGAAGATGGATCAAAAGAATTTAATAATACTTGGTTATACAGCGGTAAACATTTGAATTTGAATTTTAACGGCAATGATGGATTTACGACAAATTCATACAGTTGGCATGGTCCAAGTAATGGTTCAGCCGTTCATTCACTGCAACAACAAATTTCCTATTTAATTTCAAACAATAAAGCAAGAATGCTTGCTAATCCGAAAATAGTTATTACTAACGGTAAAAAATCAGAAATAGACTTAACTCAAGATTATATTGAATCTACGACTGTTCAAATATTAAACAGTTATGGCGGCGGTGAATTCGGAGGTATGGGTTCTGTTCAAAAGACATATAATATTGGTAATGATAACGGTATAAAAATAAATGTATTACCGTTTATATCGCCTGATGGTTATGTTTCTTTGGATATAAAACCTGATTATGCATCGGTTTATAGAGATGTTCTAGATATGTATCCGATAAGTGCAAGTCAGCCACCTGTTCCATATACGGCAGCTACTTTACTTCAAAGACATAATTTAGATTTGAAGGGCATAAGAATAAAGGATGAAGAAACTTTATTGCTTGGTGGTATGATTACCGAATCAGAAAATAATACTGTATCTAAAATTCCAATTTTAGGTGATCTACCGTTAATCGGATTCTTCTTTAGAAATCAAAGTAAGGGGCTCAAAAAAGAAGAATTACTTATAATGATTACTCCAAGAATAATAAAAGATACGGAAGATGTAGCTGAACTTTAGGACAATAATAATGGCAAGTGCAATTTTAGATAAAATAAAACCAGCGATTGATATTTCTTGGTTATCAAAATTTGATACAGATGAAATTAATTCCAATCAATTTATACCTGTGTGTGTTTCAAAGGGTGCTTTATATGTTCTAATAACTTCATCGGCTGATCAGGCGAAAATTCTTGATATTGTAAAAAATAAAACTGATATAGATAAAATAAATTATAAGCAAATTTCAGAAGTTGATTTTAAAGAAATATTAAGTTATATAACAAATGAAAATAATTCGTTAAATAAAGAAAATGAATTGACTTTGAAGTTGGATAATGAAGAAGATTCAGAACAAGAAGAAGATTCGGTAATTCCTGATTTGCACTCAGAATCTGTTACAGATGTTGGACATAATGATAAATTTTTTGCCAAGAAAATTGGTGAAATATTGGTTGATATGGGATTTGTAACTAATGAGCAAATTTTTAATTCTTTAGTTGAATCCAAAAAAGCGCATATACCATTGGGTACATATTTAGTACAACAAGGTATAATTTCATTACAGGATTTAAAAACAGCACTTGAGGCGCAACAAGGTTATGATGCAGTTTCTTCGGATCAATTAAAAGTTCCGGAAAATGTAATATCAATGTTGCCCGAAGACTTTATTAAAATGAATAAAGTTATTCCTCTTAGTTATGATGATAAAGTCCTTGTTGTTGGGATGGTAAATCCCAATGATAAAAAAGTAATAAATGATATAATATTTCTGACAGGTTTAAAGCCAAGTATTTCAATCATCACACATTATGAATTTTTAATGTGTATAAAAAACATGTTTGATGAAAATAAAAAAGCTACCAATAAAATGCTGAAGAAAATTGAAAGAGAAACTTTAGCATTTGATCAGGAAGAAACATTATTTGAACAGGCACAAAAAGAACTAAAAGATGATTCAAGTTTAGTTGTAAAATTTGTAAATAAGATAATATCTGATGCAATAGACATGAACGCAAGTGATATTCATATCGAGCCCAGATTAGACAGTCATGTAGTCAGATACAGAAAAGACGGTATATTAAGAGTTTCATTAAAATTACCGCCAAAGACGGAATCTGCGATTTTAACACGTTTAAAAGTAATATCAAAGATGAATATTGCAGAGCACAGACGTCCTCAAGATGGTTCTTTTTCAATAACATACAAAGACAAAGATTACGATTTCAGAATAAATACTCTTCCTGTCGGAGAGTCTGAAAAAATGGTAATAAGAATATTGGCACCGGCCGTATCATTAGATGCTGCACATGACGAAATAGTATTAGTCGGTGCATCAAAAGAAGAAACAGACCTTATAAAGAAGATGGAAAGTGTGCCAAATGGTATTATATTGGCAACAGGTCCTACCGGTTCAGGTAAAACAACAACATTATATACTTTATTAAAAGCAATTAATGATGAAGAAATAAATATAACGACAATAGAAGACCCTGTCGAAATCAGAATAGAAGGGATTAACCAATCGCAAATTAATCCAAAAGCAGGAATAACGTTTGCATCATGTATGCGTGCTATATTAAGACAAGACCCTGATGTTATACTGGTCGGCGAAATCCGTGACTTAGAAACATTAGAAACTGCAATTTCAGCAGCATTAACAGGTCACTTGGTATTGTCTACATTACACACAAACTCAGCAGCTTCGACAATAACCAGATTAATAGACATGGGAGCAAAAGATTATTTGGTATCTTCTACTTTAGTAGGAGTAATAGCACAAAGATTGGTTAGAAATTTGTGTCCGCATTGCAGATCTCAATATTTCCCGACAAGAGAAGAAGCGGAATTAGTAGTAGCAGGCGGAGAAAAAGAAATTCAAGAATTTATGAAAACTCCTGTATACAAAGCAAATGGTTGTGATAAATGTAATTTTGAAGGTTATTCAGGTCGTATAGGTGTATATGAAATAATGCCAATAACAAAAGAAATTAAAAGATTGATAGCTCAAGGTGCTCATGACATTCAGATAGAAGAAGCAGCTGTTGGTACAGGTATGAAAACCTTGCAGCAGGCTTGCCTAAAACATATAATTGACGGTAAGACAACAATATCAGAGTTCATTCGTGTACTCGGGCCCGTAAAAGAGTGAGGAGATAACGTATGACCAGATATGAATATGAAGCTGAAAAATGGAATGGTGAACGAATAAAAAACCGTCTCGACGCAAAATCTCTCTCTGAAGTTAAGGTTCGTGTCAGAAATATGGGCTATAAGCTTATTTCAGCACGTGAAATTACATCCGGCAATGTTGGGGCAAAACCAGGAACATTACAAAAACTTTCTTTAAAAGAAAAAATTGATTTTACACAAACATTTTTAACTTTAAATAAAGCAGGATTGCCAATTATTGAAAGTTTGATATTTATAGAGAAAGATGCGGCTTCAAGACAGGTAAGAATGCTTGCCCAAGAAATTAAAAGGCAGATTATTGCAGGTTATACACTTTCTGATACAATAGCTCAGTATCCGAATTTATTTGGTCAGGTATATATCGGGCTTGCAAAAGCTGGTGAAGATTCCGGTGAAATTGATAAAACTTTTGACAGATTAATACAATTATTAAAAAAACAAGGTGACATAAAAGGAAAGGTAATATCAGCGATAACATATCCTGCATTTGTTGTATGTTTGGCAGTTGTTGTAGTTTTAATAATGTTAATGTTTGTATTCCCGGCATTTAAAGAAATGTTTGATCAACAAGGTAAAGAGCTGCCGGCAATTACTCAATTTTGTATTACAACAGGTGAATTTTTAAAAGATAAATGGGCTTTAATACCACTTGGTATTATTGCAATAGTTGGTTCAGCTATGTATCTGTTAAAGTGGGAGCCTTCAAGAAGAAAAATTGATGAAATCTTATTGAAAATACCGTTAATATCTGATTTGGTAAAAGCTGCTTCATTTTCTAACTTTTTGACAGTATTACAAATAGCTTACGATGCAGGTATTCCGATTATTGAATGTTTGTTTTTATCAAAATCGACTTTATCAAATTATATAATGCAAGATTCAATGAAAATATCGATAAAAAAGATGCAATCAGGTGCGCATTTATCAGAATCATTAAAGGCATCAAACCTGTTTCCGAAAATGATTCTATTTATGGTTGCAACAGGAGAACAGTCCGGTCGTTTGGGTGAATTAATGACACAATGTGTTGAACATATTGACCAGCAATTAGATTTAATTATAGAAACAATGGGTAAATTAGTAGAACCTATTCTGTTAATATTTATTGGGTTTTTGGTATGTTTCTTGGCATTATCATTGTATTTACCATTATTTCAATCATATTCTGTATAAGAAAGGGCATAAAATTTTATGAATAACGAAAACAAAAACAAAAATATTGATGAAAATAATTTTATAACAGGAATATGGTCTGAAAAAGTTTTGGTAATAACAAAAGATTATCAAATAAAAGGAAATGTTTTTATGCCCAAAACAGGCAGAAAAAACAGGGTTTTGTCAGATATATTGAATGGTTCAAAGAGATTTGTTGCGATAAAGGATTGTGAAGTAGTACATAGAGAGTTTCCAAACAGAAAAGCAGAAACACATGATTTTTTGCAATTAAATTTAAATTCAATAATTTTATTAAGACCATTAAATGAAGATTAATGCTTGATTTTTAAATATGTCTATGTAATTATAAAGGAAAGGGAAGGGCTATTAGCTCAGGTGGTTAGAGCGTACGCCTGATAAGCGTAAGGTCCCTGGTTCGAGTCCAGGATGGCCCACCATTAATATAAGACCAAATTATTGTTGGTCTTTTTTATTGTGATTATCTGTTTGAATATATAATTACTTTAGGGTCTTTCTGAAATGATGTAAGTTCGGGTTTTAATTTAAAAAGTTCATCTAAATCGATTTCAAAATTTTGCGGACAATTTTTGCAGTATTCAAGTTGATGTAATTTAAATTCTTTTCTGATTTTATTAAAATTTTTATTGTTACGGAAAGAATTTTGTAAATCTTTATAAGTTCCGAAATCGGTATTAAAATCATAGTCACTGCAGCATAAAGCCAATTCTCCGTTAGCTCTTATATTTATGTTATTAAAAATTTGATTACAATACATATTTTTAACGTTTTTTTCAAGTTTAAACGTAATATTTTCTTCGTTTTCATTGTATTTTAAAACAGGAAGTTGAGCTTTATTATCATAGATTAAAACAGGCAATATCGGACCTACTCTGATAATATCTGCTACTTCGCCCCATAAGCTAAAATACTTTTCAATATCAGATTCTTTAGTTATCAGGCAGTTAATTTCCCGATTTGGGGTTTTTTCTTTGCGAGCTCGTTTTTCTCTGATTAATCTGTCAAATTCCTTTATATTGTTTAAAGTTCTTTCAAAATTAAGATTTACTCTGCTTTTTTCGTATGTTTCTTTATCGTATCCTTCAATAGAAAACATAATATTTGTCGCTTTTAACAAGAAATCGAAATGTTTATCAGCAAGCTGCATATTTGTCGGATAAGCAAGTCTATAACCTTTCGATATTACAAAATCGGTAAATTCATCAAAATCAGGGTGTAATAAGGGCTCTCCAAATGCGGCAAAACATATTTGTTTTATTGTTTTTATTTTTGAAATTTGCTCCATAATGTCATAAAACATTTCTTTTGGCATTAATTCATTACGATTAATTTCCGATATTTGTCTTGAACAAAAAGGACACTGAGCGTTACATCTGTTACTTATATCTATTGTTACTGACTTTGGTCTAATTTTATACCTTTTAATTTTTGATTTTAGAGCCTTATAAAAATCTTTGATGTTCACTTATATCTCCTTTAATAACATAGTTGTTAATTTGATTGCCCCTGTCGGAAGTAAATGTTCATAATCAGCAAAATCTTCATTGGTAAAATTTTGATTATCATAATAGTTTAAAATTTTTAAACCGTATTTTTCTCCCAAATTAAACAAGGGTTTGAAAATGTCATTATACTCTAAGCCGTATTGCATTGCAAATTCTTTTAATTTTTCTCTATATATAGGAGAATGCGGAGGAATGATAATAAATAGTTTTTGATTGTTTTCTTGTGCTATATCATTCATAATTTTTACATATTCTTCCTGATGATTATCCCTGAAGGCATTTTTTAAATGAGATTTAATATCGTGTATTGCAACATTTACATCCATTGTAGAAACTTTTCCTTCGTATCCGGTAAAACCTTTAGGCAGATAATATTTCTTTTTGGAAAGTTCACTGATAATTTGAATATCCTTATCATGATTTACCCCCCCCATTCGGTTTTATACTTTGGTTCTATGCCAAAGACTTCTTTGTAATAATCGATATACCTGATATTTTTTGTTTTCTGAAGTTCATACCCTGATGAAAATACACTATATGTCAATAAAACATTTTTTAGATTTTTAAGTTCTTTTACATATTTTTTGTAAAGTTCGCAGGAATAATATAAATCTTGAGAACCTATGCAGAGATTAAAAGCTTTAAAATTTTCAAATAAATTTGTGTTTATTCCAAGTTGACCATGGCTTGAACCTAAAACAAGAATTTCTATTCGTTCTTTATATACTTCAATCCCGTCTTTTAATATGAAATAATTATATAATTCTTTTGGAGTTATTCCGTATCGTTTTTTTATAAATTTCGCTTTAATTTTATTAGTCAGTTCTTTTAATTTCATTGTATTTCTTTCAATAATATATTTGTAAATTTAACGGCACCTGCGGGCAGTAAGTGTTCAAAATCTGCAAAATCTTTATCCGTAAAATTTTCATCATCAAAATGATTAATTATTTTTATATTGTATTGTTCTGATATTTTGTACATCGGATTGAATATTTTATCATAATCATAACCACCTTGTATTGCATATTCTTTTAATCTCTTTCTGTATTCAGGTGAACGGGGTAAAACAATAACATAAAAGTTTTGATTATTTTCTTTTGCTATATCGTTCATTATTTTTAAGTATTCTTCCTGATGAGTTCCCCTAAAAGCATTTTTCAGGTGAGATTTTATATCATTTATAGCAACATTTATATCAAACGTTGGAATTTTTTCTGTATATCCCGAAAAACCTTTATTTAAGTTATAATGTTTTTTAGTCAGATATTTAATTATTTTAAGCTCGTTTTTTAATTCTACCCCCCCCCATTCGGTTTCGTACTTAAACGGAATATTAAATACTTCTTTATAGTATTGAATATGTCTTTTGTTCTTTGTTTTTTGTAGTTCGAAACCGGATGAAAATACTGAGAACGTTACAAAAATATTTTTGAGGTTTTTTAATTCTTTTACATATTTTTTATAAAGCTCACAAGAATAGTATAAGTCTTGAGAACTTATACATAAATTAAAAGCTTTGTTATCATCGAACATGTTGGTATTTACCCCTAATTCTCCGTTAGATGAACCTAAGAATAGAAATTCTATATTATCTTTATATACTTCAATTCCATCGCGACGCAGCATAAAATTTAATAATTCATTAGATGTCATTTTATATTTATTTTTAATGTATGTTTCTAATATTTTATAAAAAAATCTCTTAATGCTCATTTATTTTACCTTAACAAATTATGTCTATTTTAACATGTTTTTTGTATAAATGTAGAAAAACACAAATGTAACTGTAATATCCAAATTTATATGATAAAGTCAGCTATATTAATAAGTTTATTTAAAACGTTTTAATTCTTTTCTGACAAATTTTTCTTTGCTTTTTTTATAACAAAATCTTTATTGTAAAAATCTAATACAAGTCGCTGTTGTGAAAAAAATAAAATAAGGAGAAAATTAATGAAAAATATATTTTTGATAATTTTAGGATTAGTTATTATTGGTGCGGGAGCTGTTTGGGCTCTAAATGGTAAACCAGCAAAGGAGGATACAAATATGGATAAAAAAGTGTTGGTAGCGTATTTTAGTGCAACGGGAACTACAAAACAAGTTGCTCAAAATTTGGCAGCTGCAATAAACGCAGATATTTATGAAATAAAACCTAAAGTTCTTTATACAAGTGCCGATTTAGATTGGACTAATAAAAGTTCAAGAAGCACTCTTGAGATGGACGACCATAACTCACGCCCTGAAATTGTTAATGATAATTTTTCAACTGATAATTATGACACAATATTTTTAGGCTTCCCCATTTGGTGGTATATAGCACCAACCATTGTTAATACATTTTTGGAAGCACACGACTTTACGAATAAAAAAATTATTCTTTTTGCAACATCAGGCGGAAGTGGATTCGGAAGAACAGTTGAAAACCTGAAAAAAAGTGTTTCAAGTTCTACGGAAATTAAAGAGGGGAAATTATTTAACAATCATCCGACTAAAGAAGAACTTAAAAAATGGACAGAAGAAGTTTTATAAAAAACTCTGCAATTATTGCAGGTGTTATAGCAAGCGGGGCAGTGCTTTCAAAATCAGTACTGCCATCAGTGAGCAAGGAGAATAAAAAAATGAAAATATTAGTAATAACGGGAAGCCCCAGAAAAAACGGCAACTCAAATACCTTAGCTGATAATTTTATAAAAGGTGCAAAAGAAAACGGTCACAATGTAATTCGTTTTGACAGTGCATTTAAAAATGTTCACCCATGCATTGCTTGTAATAAATGCGGTATGGATGGGGACTGCGTTTATAATGACGACTTTAATTTTATAAAAGAGAATATAGTTGATTCGGATATGGTCGTTTTTGCAACTCCGATGTACTATTTTGGGATATCCGCACAATTAAAAGCCGTAATAGACAGATTTTATTCAATTAACGGAAAAATTCATACTCCCAAAAAATCAGCTCTTATTTTAACTTACGCTGATACCTCGGCAAAAGAAGCAGAGCCTATTAAAAAACATTATGAAGTGCTTTTAAATTATTTAGGCTGGACAGATGCAGGGCAAATTATTGCATCGGGAGTTTGGACTGAAGGTTCGGTAAACAACACAAATTTCCCAAAACAAGCCTATGAACTGGGGAAAAGTTTATAAATAAATAATAATCAGCCGATAGTTTAATTGCTATCGGCTTTTTTCATTATTTATTCAGATTTTCCAAAGTATCATATACTTTGGAAACTATTTTCCATGTTCCGTTGATTTTATTCATAATTAAAAAATCGGTAAATTTATAACCGTGCCAGTTATCTTCTATTACTCTTACTGTTGCAATTGTTTTTTCTAACGATATAACATCAACTCTTGAAATATAATTATCATCACAAGCACCAAATTTATCGATAGTATCATAAAATTCTTGAATCGGTCCCGATTGATAAACTTCTTCATTTAATTGACCAAAGAAACAGGCTTTTTCATAAAAATAAGGTTTAACTATTGAACTATCACCTTTTTTTACAGCTTCAACAAATTTTTTAGCAACAGTTTCAACTGTATTAAATTCTTTAATATCTTCTCTCATAATAATCTCCTTTTATTTTATGTTATATTTAAAGTACCAAATTAACAAGTACGGTAATAAAGGTAACTGTCTAAAAATGAACAAAAAAGATTGCTTAAAAAGTGTTGAAAGTTTTGATAAAACGGGATTTAACTATACAATGTCCCATATTAACGGAAAATATAAACTGACTGTTTTATATGCAATTTATAGGCATAAAACAATCAGATTCAATGAGTTACAAAGGTATTTAAATATTCTGTCGCATAAAACTTTAAGTAATACTCTAAAAGAGCTTGAAAATAGTAAATTGATAATAAGAAAAGAATATCCTCAAATCCCTCCAAAAGTTGAATATAGTCTATCGGAAAGAGGAACAACTTTCATTCCCATATTATATAAAATGTGCGAATGGGGCGAAAAATATGTAAAATAACGGTACATATATCGAAAAAAGAAATCTTAAAAGTTCCCGTTAAGAAAGATGCACAAGCAAAAGGAGAATTAAATCAAGAGTCAAAATATACTTCCAAAATCTTAATCAGGATAAATAAGAATGCTAAAAACCCTTATGCCATCTTAAGGAGTGAACTTGAACACGCAAGAGATAGAGCAAAAGGAGAAGTACCCAATCAAAAAGTTAAACATTTCAATCGTTATGAAGGAATGAACGAAAGTGAAATGGCATTAGGGTATGTAAAGAAGAAAGCTGATTCAAGAGCAGGAAGAACAGTAGAGCAAGCTCCTGCGGAAGAACCTGTTTTAAAAACTGCTTCTGAAAATTTAGAAGAATTTATAAATAATTCTGAAAGAACTTGGGCAAGTGTAGATACAGTTTTAAATGATGAAGCATATAAAGCGGAAGGTTTGTTAGATGAGTATAAAAACCTTCCTATTCAAAAAATGACAACAGAGGAAATATCAGAACTTACTACAAATGGTTATCAAACTAATGCTACTCTTGTTTTAAATGAAAATAATGATATAATAGGGATTAAATTAAATCCTAATTTATCCACAGAAAAAGCTAAATATGCTTTATTTCATGAGTTAGGACATGCAAAACAAGTTAAAAATTCTGCAAATGCGAAAGATATTGAAGAATTAATAAACTTAACTGAAAATATTCAAACCAGTAAAGATTTATCAAATTATCTAAATAATTCATTAGAAAAGGAAGCTGATAATTTTGCAGAAGAAATGTTACAAAAGAAAAAGGATTATTATGACAATAAATCACGAAAGAATGCAGAAATTTTGCAACTTCCGAAGTCTAATGACAACCTTGAAAATGGAAGCACAGGAACAGGGAGCAAAAACAACAGAGGAAATAGCAGAGTACGCATTCCAGAGAATGAAGGAAATGGGGTTAATACCACAGGAAGCTCCGCAGCAGACACCAGACCAATCGAAGAACGAGCAAAATCAATAAAAAGTGAAAATGAAGCAAGTCAACTTATTGATGAAGCTGCTCAAAGCTATTCAAAAGATACTATTCCTTGGAAAATAACCGCTGAAAATGCCGAGGATTATTATCAAAAGTTAAGAGCTAAAGGTTTAGAAACTACTGCAATAAAAGAAGCTATTTCAAATAAAGATGTTGAATTAGCTAATTTGATTGCATCTAAACAACTTGCAGCTGAGAGATTAATAAGAGATATAGCTGATGAACTTACAAAAACAACAGATGAAATAGCAGAATATTCCTTTCAGAGAATGAAGGAAATGGGGTTAATACCACAGGAAGCTCCACAGCAGACACCAGACCCCTCCATGAATAAGCAAAATTAAAAATAAGAAATGGACACAAGGTGGACACAGGAGTAAAATAAAAAATCCCGAAGCCTTGAAACTCTGGGATTTTCTATGGTGGGCGTTAAGAGACTTGAACTCCTGACATCCTCCTTGTAAGGGCGATTTTTTTATTTGTTATGAATTAAAAAAGTAATATAAGAATGAAATTTAAACATATTTCATAAAATTATAATTTTATTCGTAAACATAGTTTGGATACATATAAGCTACATGAAATCTTAAAGATTTAATACAAAATTAGTTATTAGACTTGACGAAAATGTAACCGAAGAGTTACAATATATAATATGAATGAAATAAAATATATTATAGAATTTTATACACGACCAAATGGAGATAATCTTTCTTATGATTATATTGTATCTTTAGCAAAGAAAAGAGAAAGGTCAAAAGATGCAAGAATAAAATATAACAAGATTATTGAGTATCTAAATTTATTAAAATACTATGGTACAACTATTGGGGAACCGTATATAAAGCAAATTATTAACTCTGAATATAAATTATATGAGTTAAGACCATTAAGGGATAGATTTTTCTTTATATTTGAAGATGAGAATAAATATATAATTCTTAATCACTTTGTAAAGTCAACAGAAAAGACCCCAAAAAAAGAAATAGAAAAAGCCATAAGACTAATAAAAGAAAGGGAAACTAATGAAAAACCTTGATGATATATTAAAAGAATATCCTTTAACCCCTGAAGAACAAGAAATACTGGATTTAAAACTTGAGTTAATAGGGAAACTGATTGAATTAAGGAAAGAAAAGAAAATCACACAAGAAGAATATGCTCAATTATGTGGTTTTAAAAGGTCTTTTATTGCAAGAATGGAAGTAAACCCTTTAAGGTCTATGAATGTAGAAACATTAATTAAACTTGCAAAAGCAGTAAACTGTAAGATTAAAATTGAACCTATAACAACCTAATTCCTAAAAAGTATTATATATTTTTTCCAACAATATATAAGGTCTTTAATTTATCTTCGGGAAGAGTATCTATTAATTTAAACATTTCAACTTTTAGCTTATCTATATTAATAACAGGCTCAAAATTAAATAGGTCTGAAATATTACAATTACAGATTTCGGAGATTTTAGATAAAGTTAAAGGTTTAGGAAAACTTTTACCCAATTCGATTAAAGAAATTTGTCTTTGCGATATTCCAAGAAGTTCAGAAAATTTTTCTTGTGTTAGATTAAGCCTATTTCTATATTCTTTAATTCTTGAACCTAATGATATTTTTAGTTCTTTTTCGTTCATATAAACTCCACAAAAAAATTATATGGGTTATAAAGCCGATAATAAACATTAAGCAATATTGTAAAACAACAAAATATATGATATAAAATAAGTAATTATGAAAAATTACAATATCTTATATCATTAAATTCTTTAAGAAAGACATTGTTAATACATTATAAATTATTTCTAGGTTACTAATATTGTATAAATTACAAGGAGAAAAAGTTTCAAATGAAAATTAAATTGATAATTATTTTATGTTTATTTTTATTTAAAATGCCTAGTTTTGCTGCTGATTGGTTTAAAATAGCGGATTACTTGGAATTGGATTTTGAGCGTTTACGATATACTCAAGATAAAATATTTGTTTGGGTAAAATTTGATGCAGATGGATTAAGGCAAGATTATAAAATAATGATTCCTAAAGAAACTAAATATATAGAAGATTGGTTTATATTTTCAAAAAATGATTTAACATATTTACTTCGTATTACAAATGAGTATGATAGAAATGGAAATATAGTGTATAGTTCAGTATATCCAGAAGGCAGAGATTTTCAAGAAATACCACAAAATACTGCTACAATGTATATTTTTGATACTGTAATAGAAGGTAAACAAAATGTAGAAAGTCTGAAAACTATTACTAAAATGGGAATGCTTCGCTATAAATAAAAGAGAGGAGTTTTTATGCTTTCAAAAGAACAATGGATATTGGCAGAAAACGGTGATGATTGTATAGCATATTCTGAGTTTGAATGTGTGACAAGAGCTTTAATAGGATGTTATAATAGCTTTATATTTAGTATTTTTGTTTATTATATTTGCTTTTTATCATTTAAGTGGTATACGGCAACAAAAATAATATTGGGTATTGTTAATATAATTAACTTACCAAGTATCTTTTTAATACCGGTTGCCATAATCGGAATGTTTACTATTAAAAATATAAAAAATAAATGGCTAATAGATACTCAATATGTTAATATTCATTCCACATTTGTATCATCAATCGGTATTTTTTGTTATATTTGGTATGTTTTTCTTGAACATCCGTTACCAAATTTTTTAAATAACATCTTTGCTTTTGTGATAATAACTATTTTTTTATTTTGGTTTAGAAATAATTTAATTATATATAAAAATACCGATATACCTGAAACATGGCTTATAAAAAATGGTTTTAAACAAAAAATGGAGCAAAATTTAACTAAAAAAAATTAATAGCAAAAGGATTATTATGAGCAACGAAGAACAAATGTCAAAGCAGGAAGCAGCAAAGCTGATGGGATTATTAACCAGTCTGAAACTTCAAGCCAGAAAACAGGGTTTGAAAACTCTGGAAGAAATAGGAGCATACGCAAACCAGAAGTTGAGGGAAATGGGGATATTCAAGAACAATCCGCAGCAGATACAAGACCAGTCAACGAACGAGCAAAATCAATAAAGAATGAAGTTGAAGCTGAAAACAACAAAACAAAATTAGAAAGTGAGTTAAGTGGTAATGACACTAACGGACAAAGATATAGAGATAATGAACCTAACAATGCAAATGAGTTCAGCAATGAGGGATTTAACAGCTCATTATCAGAAAACGGAAAACCTATCGAAAGAGGAAGCCGAGAACAAAGCATACGCAGAGCTTCAACCGAAGTACATAGCAATGCAAGAGAAAATAGACCAGAAGTACAAGGAAGCTCCGCAGCAGACACTCGACCAACCCACGAACGATTAAGTGAAACTAATATAAATTACATATTTTTATTTCCAATTATTTTCTGAGCCATTTTCTTCTTCGCCATCAATAACGGTTCTAATTGAATATTCTTTATTATTTTCTTTATCTATTAATTTTATATATGAACAGAGTCCGTCATAATAAGTAATTATGTCGTAATATTTATCATCATCTTTTACAAAATTGTTAAAAAAAACAACCAATTCTTTTATATCTTTTTTGCAGATTTTAACTGTTTCTACAAGTTCATATCCGTTATATTGAAAATAAGGAATTTCATTTCTATTATTTATAACAACTGCCTTATTTAAGTCAGCCTTTTGAATTAATGCTTTAATATTATAGTTATCAACTCCATACTTTTTACATAAAGAAACTATTCTTGGGTCATTCATACCAATAGAAATGTTATATTCTTGACCGATTTGAAACAATTTATATCCTTGTTTTAATCCTGATAAAATAATAAATTCATCTTTAGTTAAATACATAAAAGTCCTTTCATTAGTATTTTGTTAAATTGTCAGCCAAAAATTTCAGCACTTCTTCATCTGCATTTTCATTAATATAATGTATTTGCATGCCTGAACTTACGGCTAAATATAATAAATGATGAGCAAAGGATGTTTGCATTGAACTTCCTATTATTAAAAACAAGGATTTTTCATATCTTTCTTCAGCTTCCATAGCTGTTTGCCATACTAATCTTTTACTTTGAAGTTCATAATGTATGCTTTGACCATATAAAACAATGTTATCCTGTTCAACACTACCATGGATTTCATAAACTATTTTTGAACCTGCTTTTGTATGTAAGCCGTCAATATTCATTGTTATTATGGGAATATCTGCCTCGGCTAAAGCATAATGAGCTTTTGTAGGTTTTTTCCCTATAACATTGTTTTTCAATAAATTAATTGCCTCATTAAATTCTTCGGGATGAGCTTCTTTAAACTCAACCGACAATTTTTCTTTTAAGTGCGGTACTTCTTCAAATGTAGGTATTCCTGATGATTTTGAAATACCTGCTCCCGTTAAAGCTACTATTTTCATTTAACAATATCCTCTTTTAAACAATACCCTGATATTAGAAAAAATAACATCTGTAAACATCAGGTATATTATTAAGAAGTTAAACTTTAAAGTTACGCAGACAAGAAATTGAGAGAAATGGGGATATTCAAGAAAAACCCACAGCAGACACAAGACCCCTCCAGGAATAAGCAAAATTAAAAATAAGAAATGGACACAGGAGTAAAATAAAAAATCCCGAAGCCTTGAAACTCTGGGATTTTCTATGGTGGGGGCAAATAGACAAAGTTAGAACTTTTTTACTCGAATCTATCAAAGACGAAGATTCGTTTTTACGCAATATAAAAATTGCTTAAATTTAATATGTCCATATTTGACATAGGGTTTGTTTATAATGTAAATACAAACTTTACAATAGGTATGATACAGAAACGACACACAACAATTAAATGAGTATTTTTGTAGTACAATAAAAGCATAAAGGAGTGTGAAAAATATGAGTTTAAGTGCAAATGTAAATGAAAAAGCAAACCTAATTTGGGCAATAGCAGATAAATTAACAGGTGTTTATAAACCTCACGAATACGGAAAGGTTATATTACCTTTAACCGTAATAAGAAGATTTGATTGTATTTTGGCAGATACAAAAGAAGCCGTATTAAACAAGCATAATAGCATGCCTGCTGATTTCCCTATGAGAGATAATTTCTTAAAGAAAGAATCCGGCTATGAATTTTACAACACAAGCAAATACACCTTTGAATCACTCCTTGATGATGCAAGCAACATTGAAGCCAATTTTAGAAACTATATTAACGGATTTTCAGAAAATGTAAGACAAATCATTGAAAAATTTAAGTTTGATAACGAAATTCAAACTATGGCTGATAAAAATTTGCTTTTCATTGTACTTCAAGAATTTACCACTCCAAAAGCGGATTTACACCCAAATAAAATATCAAATCTTGAAATGGGTTACATATTTGAAGAAATTATCCGTAGATTTTCAGAAGCACATAACGAAGATGCAGGGCAGCACTACACTCCAAGAGAAGTTATCGAACTTATGGTAAATATTCTATTTACTAACGATAATGATATTTTGACAGGTAATGTTGCAAAAACTATTTACGATCCGGCTTGTGGTACAGGCGGTATGTTATCCGTTGCACAAGACTATATGAAAAAATTAAACAGTTCAGCAACATTATTGCCTTTTGGACAAGAAATCAATGATGAAACTTTTGCTATTTGTAAGGCAGATATGCTTATTAAAGGTAATGATGCGAATAATATAAGAAACGGCAACACTCTATCTGATGATAATTTTAAAGGTGAAACTTTTGATTATGTTTTATCTAATCCACCTTTCGGCAGAGAATGGAAAAATGATAAAAAAGCCGTTGAAGATGAAGCAAAATTAGGAGCAGGCGGCAGATTTGGATATGGACTTCCGGCAGTTGGTGACGGACAAATGTTATTCTTACAAACTGCTATTGCAAGAATGAAAGAGCCAAGTCAAGGCGGAAGTAAAATCGCCATTATTCATAACGGTTCACCACTTTTTACAGGTGATGCAGGTTCAGGGCCTTCAGAAATCAGAAGATATATTTTAGAACACGATTTGCTTGAAGCAATAATCGCACTTCCTAATGATATTTTCTATAACACAGGTATTCCAACTTATATTTGGGTGCTATCAAACAAAAAAGAACAAAGAAGAAAAGGCAAAGTTCAACTAATAAATGCAAATAATATGTATGAAAGACGAAGAAAAAATTTAGGAAATAAACGCAATGATATACCAAAACATTATATTGATAAAATTACCCAAATTTACTCAGATTTCACAGAAAATGAAGTAAGTAAAATTTTTGATAATGAAGATTTTGGATATTCAAAGATTGTTGTCGAAAGACCGGAAAAAGATGAAAACGGCAATCCCGTTTTGAAAGGTGGCAAGCCTGTCGCAGATACCAATTTAAGAGATACAGAAAATGTACCTCTTAAAGAAGATATACAAGAATATTTTAATAGAGAAATAATCTCTTACACTTCTGATGCGTGGATAGATACAAAGAAAACAAAAATAGGTTATGAAATACCATTTACAAGATATTTTTATAAATATGTTCCACCAAAACCGTCTGAAGATATTATGGTAGAGATAAAAGAACTTGAAAAATCTCTTGACGGTGTTTTGGAAGGAGTGTTCAATGAATAATATTTACACAGAAGCATACAAAAATTCTGGTATAGATTGGATTGGGAATATTCCAAAGGAATGGCTAATTAAAAAAGTTAAAAATGCTTTTTTAAGAAAAAAGGATACTTGTAATGTAGAAGATCCAATAATATTATCTCTAACAAACAAAGGAGTAAAAATCAGAGATATATCAAATAATGAAGGACAAATCGCAGAATCTTACTTTAATTACAACCCTGTTGAAAGAGGTGATTTATTGTTAAATCCTATGGATTTAGTTAGTAATGCCTTTTCTGCGGTTTCTGATGTGGAAGGAGTGATTAGTCCTGCATATATAAATCTAAAGACTAAAGAAGGTTATTATAGTAAATATTATGATTATTACTTCAAATTACAGTATTGGGGCATGGCTTTTTTTGCTCACGGAAAAGGAGTTTCTTTTGATAATCGGTGGACACTTAATAATGAAACCTTAATGAATTATTTTATTCCTGTTCCTGAATTTCAAGAACAAAAAAACATAGCAGACTATTTGGATAAAAAATGTAATGAAATTGATGAAGTTATAGAAACAGAAAAATCCATTATAGAAAAATTAAAAGAATATAGACAATCAATAATTACTGAAACAGTAACAAAAGGTTTAGATAAGTACATCTCTTTGAAAGATAGTGGCATTGAATGGATAGGTAAAATTCCTCAACATTGGGATTTAAAAAGATTGAAAAATGTATTGAATGAAAGAAATGAAAAAAACATACCAATACAGACAACTGAACGATTATCTTTATCAATAGGTTTAGGTGTAACTTTATATTCAGAAAAGACGACTAATCTTGATCGTTTTAAAGACGATTTTACTCAATATAAATTAGCAAGAGAAAATGATTTGGTTATGAACAGTATGAATGTAATTGTTGGTGCTGTTGGACTTTCAAAGTATTTTGGATGTGTAAGTCCTGCCTATTATGTATTTTATTCTTCTGATTCTAATAAATATTTAACAAAATATTTTGAATATGTTTTTTTAACTTCAACAATTAGAAAAGTTTTATTTTCTTTGGGAAAAGGTATTATGGCAATAGAACGAGGAAATGATAGAGTAAATACTTGTCGCTTAAAGGTTTCAAATTATGATATAAAAAACCTATATTTGCCAATTCCACCATACAAAGAACAAGAAAAAATAATAAATTATCTTGACGAAAAATGCTCTGAAATCGACAAAGCAATATCGGATAAAGAAAAGGTAATTGAAAAATTTACCGAATACAAAAAATCACTAATTTACGAATATGTAACAGGTAAAAAGAGGATTGTTGTATAATGTTTAATAACTTGAAACATTTTATTGAAAAAATATTGTCTTTTAATATTGGTAATTTATTTAAAGCAGAAATTAACAATAAAATTGCTGATACAGTTACAGATAATAAACTGATTGAATATAATAAGACAGAAAACAATAACAATGTAATGCAACAAAATTTTCATATTGCTATTTTTAATGGATTAAATTATCAAGATGCTCTAATGCAATCTTTCTTAAAGGGAAATAAAAATGCTGAAGCAATAGGAAATGAAGTTTATAAACTATTAAAAGATAATAATGTTTCGCAAGATAAAATTCAAGAAAAATTATCAAATCCCGAATTTATATCAACAATGGCGAAAGCGAATGAAATAGCATACACGATAGATGATCTTGATAAACGAAAATTATTGTCAGATTTAATTTATCAAAAATATATAACAGATGATGAATATGATTCTAATGTAATATCACAAGCAATTTCTTTGATGAAAAATTTGACAAAAAGCCATTTAAAAATTATCGCTTTCTTGTACTTATTTCAATCAAATTATGTGAAATATAATACAAATTCTAAAAACTTTTTAGAATTTTATGATAAGTACATAGAACCGCTTGTTGATTTTCCTTTTAAAAAATTGCAAGAATTAGGAATAACAATTTTAGGAAATGGAATTGCAGTAGCATTTACATTAGGTTGGGATATTATATCTTATTTGCCAAATAGTTTTTATGATGCACTAACAGGCAAATTATATGATATAAACCTTGATATAAAAACTAAAATTGTGCATCTTGGAAGTATATGGAAAGAATTAGCAACATCATCTTCCAAACTTACTTCAGTAGGAAAATGTATTGGCAAAACATATTTGCACGACATTTTAGGATTGGATGTAGTAGAACAAATTGAAACAAAAACAAAATCTAATGGAATTACGCATAGTGATTTAGCAAGAATACACAAAATTTGAGGAAATAAACAATGCAAGATACTTTATTAAAAGAAAGAAATTTTGAAGAAGCGATTGAGAATTATTTGATAACCGAAGGCGGTTATGAAAAAGGTAATCCCGAACATCTAAACAGAACAACTGCTTTAGATGAAGATACTTTTATAAGATTTATCAAAACCACTCAACCGACAGAATGGGAAAAACACACAAGGAATTATCCTAACAATCCCGAACAAGCACTTCTCAAAAGATTTCAAGATGAAGTAGCAGCAACTGACCTTTTGTATGTTTTAAGACACGGTTTCAAGGATAGAGGGGTAAAATTTTTACCTTGTATTTTTAAACCGGAAAGCACAAAAAATGCTGAACATGCAGAAAAATATTCTCAAAATATCTTGCATTGCACTCGTCAAATGAAATTTTCTTTATTAGATGAAAGAAGTATTGATATTGTCCTTTTATTAAACGGTATTCCTGTTGTATCTATGGAACTTAAAAACCAATTTACCGGACAAGATGCAAGCAACGCAATTAACCAATATAAATTTGACAGAGCAACAAAAGACAAAATGTTTGAATTTAAACAAAGAGTTTTGGTGCATTTTGCAGTTGATTTATA
>CANQLG010000014.1 GCA_947624645.1 Candidatus Gastranaerophilales bacterium | reverse complement strand
CTTACCGAAGTATCGGCATTTCTGTAAAATACTGCTTCATAATCAATTATTTCCCTATCATTGGCTGCAATCCACGGGATATCTTTATGAGAATAATCCGACAACTCTTTTGCCGTTTTATCCGAATATTTTGCTAAAATATTATCAATATGTGCAAGTTCTCTTGCTGATAATACCGTTAAATCGGGTTCGGAGAGAGGAAGATATTTTGTCATATCTTTGTTAAAGTATTTTGTTTTTATTTCTTCAATGTCTCCGTTTTTTTCCATTTCTTTTGTTATTTTTGCGAAATCAACAGGTGTCGGACCAAAATTATTTTTTATATACTTTAATCCCATTAATTGAGTTTCAAAAAGTTCATAATAATCAAAATCAATGAAATATAACAGTTTATAAAGAACTGTTTGCCCGACATTAGGTTTTGCACCGATTTTATTTAATATATATAAAAATACCTGTTTAAATTTTTCTATGTTCTCAATCGGAATATCAATTCTTATATCATTGTCTTCGTTTTGTTCTTGTTTTCCAACAATATTATATGTTGTATTTTTCGGCATTTTATCTTCAATTATGCAGGTGTAATCAACGTCAAAAAAATCAGCAAGTTTCATAACTACGGTTAAATCGGAAATACCGCCGTTTTTTTCATACTTATTATATGTTTGTCTTGAAATACCTATAACATCCGCAACTTCTTCTTGTGAACATTTACGTTGTTCACGCAGTTTTTTTAATATTTTATACATAGGGGAGCCTCCTATTATTATTGTAGCATTTTTAAAACCCAATGTCAATATAAAACGACATCATAATGTAAAGTTATTTTTACATTTATCCCACTAAAGCATTTGATAAATCATCTAGAATATTATTAAGTTCGGCTCCGAAAACTTGTTTTGCTCTTATTATTCCGCCTTTATGGCCCATATATTCTTGAATGTCATTTAATTGCATATATGCATTTGCAATAATATAATTTTTAATTTCTTCAAGCCATTGTTGTTGCTCTGATGTAAATTCAATTCCTCTTTTAATCTGTCTTCCTTTCCAAAGTTCAAATCTTGAATTTGCAACAGAGGAAAAATCTTCAAGTTTTTCATCTTGCCCTATCGCAAAGCGAACTAGCTGAACAATATTTGTTAAAAGTTTTTCGGGAGATTTGACATTTTGTACTTTATCTTTTTGCAAAAGTTGATATGCTCTCCACAAATTGACGGTTTCTAAAGGAGGCATTTGGGCAGAGAGTTTATTATGCAATTCCTCTATTTTTTCATAAGTAAGATGTCTTTCTTTATATTGTTTATTATAAATAATGGATAGGGCATCAATTTCATTTTTGTTTGCCTGTATAAATGAGCTAAAGTTTGTAGTAAGTTCGTTTGCGTTTTGAACACTAAATTCGGATGAAATAATAACTGCAGGAGTCAGTTCATCTATATATAGTTTAGACTTATCTTTAAGTTCAAGAACAAGTCTTCTGAATGCCGGTTCAAAAAACGGCTTAACCGCCTCGTCTTTAATATCCAGAATTTCCTCTTCGCTCATGTTTTCTGTTTTGTCGAAATCAATGGTATTTAAAATATCGTTTGCAATAGCCGAAAGTGTTTTTCCTCCAGTCATTTCAATAACTTTTTTATTGTCATCACTATCTATATTTGCATTAATAGCTGAAATTCTGCCTGCTAAAGAGCTTAATGTGTCATCATCGACTTTTCCTACCGCTACATCTTCCATAAGTTTTTTAAGAGATACCGTTCTTTTTCTTTCAAGAGGCTGCGAAGCTGACTTTTTACTTTCCGTAACACCTACTGCATCAATTAAATAAAATCTGTTTTTAACTTCAGCATTCGGAGTAACTTGCTGTAAGTCGGTATTATTAATTGTTCGGCAGCCTCTACCTTTCATTTGCTCAAAATACAGCTCTGAATGAACATCTCTCATAAACATTACAACTTCAAGCGGTTTTATATCCGTACCCGTTGCAATCATATCAACAGTAACCGCTATTCTGAAATCAGGTGATGTTTTAAATTCGGCAATTAAATCTTTTGCTTTAATTCCGGAAACATTGTAAGTAATTTTTTTGCAAAAATCGTTCCCTTTATTAAAAACTTCCCTTGTTATTCTTACAATATCTTCTGCGTGGCTGTCATCTTTTGCAAATATCAATGTTTTAGGAATCCAAGTTTGCTCCCGTTCGGGAAAAAGTTCGGTGAAAATCGTATCTTTATAACATTGAATAACCGCTCTTATATGGTCGGGTACAAAAACGGTTCTGTCTAAATCAGGTTTTTTATACTCCAAATCTTCATCAAGCATTTCATAAGTTTGTTTTCGTGTCTTTTTATCGCGAACAGGAACGCTGAATCCTTTATTTATTTTTCCTCCATTTTCGCCTACATCTGTTCTAATAGAATATATTTCATATCCAACGTTTACTTTATCTGCGACGGAGCGTTGATATGGATATTCCGAAACCAAATTACTGTTAAAATATCCCAAAGTTTGCTTTGATGGAGTTGCCGTAAGACCTATTGTAAAAGCATCAAAATATTCTAAAACCTGACGCCAATCACCGTAAATACTCCTGTGGCACTCATCTACAACAATAAAATCAAAAAATTCTATTGGTAAATTTTTATTATATGTAACCTCTTTCGGTTTTCCGATAGATGAGTTGTATTCAAAAGCCGAATTTTCTTCGTTTGCTTCATCATAATCTTCTTCCCCTCTTAACATAGAATAAAGTCTTTGAATTGTTGTTATTACAATTTTTGCATCTTTATCGATTTTATTATGCTGCAAATGTTGAACTATATAGATATCAGTAAAGGCTTTGTTCTCGCCTTTTGGCTTAAACTGTTCATATTCTTTCTTCGTTTGTTCGCCTAAATTATTTCTGTCAACTAAAAACAAAATCCTTTTTGCTTTTGCGTATTTAAGTAATCTGTATGTAAAATTGCATGTTGTAAAAGTTTTGCCTGCCCCTGTCGCCATTTGAATTAATGCACGAGGTTTGTTGTTTTTTAAGGATTTCTCAAGACCTTCTATTGCCTCAATTTGGCAATTTCTTAAACCTTCTTTATTCAATTCCGGTAAGGTCATAAGTGTATTTCTTAAAGTATCTTCATTTGTTATCAGTTCCAAAAGTGTTTCGGGCTTATGAAAAGCAAAAAGCTTTCTTGAACGGCAAATTTTATCTCTGCAATCCCTGAAATAAATTTCAGAACCATTGCTTTCATATACAAAGGGCAAAGGCATTCTATAACATCTGACACCTTCAGGTAAATTACACGCATAACCTTGGGATTGGGTTTCAACACCGCTTAGTGTATATCCTGCTTTTTTTGCCTCTAAAGCTCCGACAGCTTTTCCGTTTACAAATAAAAGATAATCTGACTCACCGTTATCTTTCATAACAAATTCTCTTATTGCGACTCCCAATGAAGCTCTGATATTTAATTCAGACCTGTCTTGAACAACCCAGCCTGCTTGTTCAAGCATTTTATCAATCTCAATCCTTACCTTTTCTTCCGGAGTCATTTCGTACCCTTTTGCTGGAAATATTATAACATAAATATTTGCATAAATTTTAGCTTGAAAGAAAGGAGACAAATATCATAGCCTATACACTTCAAAGAGTTTTATTTCTGTCAACAAAACCCATATAGCTTGAAAAATAAAATCTAGGAATTTTTTTCAGGTTCAAGCCACATGAAATTTGATTTAAAAAAAGTTAATATTAATACGAAAAAACTGGAAATCAGTCGTATCAATATAATCAAGTAAATTCGGCGGGTTCGAATCCCACCTTTTCCGTTTTTTGATTGTTTTAAATAAATCATATTGTAGTTGTTTCTTTACTTCTAATGGGCAGATTGCATATAGATATCTATATCAAAAAAATTTAATTTCTTGTTTTATCTCAATATAAAAATGAAAAGGGTTCCTATATGCAAATTTCATTTAAAGCAAATATACCTAAAACTATATCTGAAAAATATTACTCGCCTCAATCAAAAGCCAATACTATTGCAATTCTTGGCAGTTCTAAATCCAATGATGAAATATTAAAATATATGGAAATGTGTTCTAATATCACAAAAGCAATTATTTTGTCAGGAAAGAACATAGTACATGGATGCGGAAATTCAGGTATAATGGGTAGTGCATATAAAGCAGGTCAAGAGTATTCAAAAAGAGATGAGCAAAATAAACCATTGCAGAATTTGGCAATCATCGCAAATCCCCTTTGGGGAGATGAGGATTTAGAAAATTGCATACCCTTAACAGCAACTAATAGCGAAGCTGAAAGAATTGAAAAATTTGCTGATATAGCAAATACTATTGTTGTTTTTCCCGGTAGTGTATCTACTATTCAAGAAGCAGCAACACTAATCGCTAAAAATTATTATGGGAAACCGGAAAATAAAAAACAGGTGATTTTGGTCGGGAAAGAATTTTTTAAAGGACTTACAACTCAATATGAAAAATTATATAAATCAGGACTTATAAAATGTCCGCCTGAAGCTTTATATAAAACCGTTGACAACGAATCCGATTTATTAAATTTAATTAATGAAAACGAAACTGTAAATACTTAAACTAAGTAGCTTTACAATTAATTTGTGCAATACGGATAGTTAGGTTTTGACTATTTCACTAAGTATATTTGAACTGTATGTTTTGAATTGTACGTTTAATTTTAAAAATAATCAAACTATACGTTTTTACAGAAATATTGTTTTTAACATGTTACTTATAATCCGTTGTTACAAAAACCGTATACTCATATAATAAATTAAGTAGAGGAATAAACTATGATTACCCAAGAATTAGGCAATCGTATACGCAAACTAAGAAAATATACAGGATTAAGTCAAGAAAAATTTGCATTAAAAATTGGTATGGATAGAACTTACTATGCTTCTGTTGAAAATGGGAAACGAAACATTTCTATTGTGAATATCAAAAAAATTGCCGATGGATTTTCGATATCCATCAGTGAGCTATTTACAGGATTATAAGCTTTATATGTATTAACGTAATATACTTGGAGCAAAGCTATTTTATATGACATATATTGATGAACAGTTATTTCAATTTAAAAAACGAATAGAAGATTCTATTATTAGTGGAGGTATGCAAGGAAAAGAATCAATGATAAGATCATCTGCATTAATTAACCTTATTCATGATGCAGTAAAAAAATCATTTATAGAAGCCGGTGTTAATCCATTGAACATATTTCCTCATTTGGGTGACACAAAACCGGAATTAAAAATGGCCGGTTTTTTAAAACAGAAAGATCAGGATATATGCATTGTACCATCTAATATTCAAAAAATTTCAACGTCAATTAACTGGGGACCTTTAGCATTTGAAAACAAAATTGATGAATATGGTTTTGAATTTACAACTAATACATTAGTAATTAATGTTAGGAGTCAGATGAGTAGTCTTGCAAAAAATTCAGATACATTATTTGAAAGAACCTTTGCTGAAGCACAAAACTTACACATGCGTTATCCCAATATTGTTTTGGGTGAAGTATATTTAATTCCAGTTCATGAGTATGATGATGAATTAGTTAAACGTAACATTGTTGGTTTTAAAAAGAAACAAACAAATATAGAAAAGTATATAAGTTTTTTCAATTCTATTAATAATAGAAATATTGGAGATGAAAACTATGCATATGAGAGATGTGCTCTCTTAATAGTTGATTTTAATCAACCTCAACCATATCTTTTTAAAAATAGTACAGAACTTAAACAAGCTGGTTTTATATCTAAAAATTTTGATATTGAATATGCTAATTTAAATTTTCAAACTTTTGTAAGTGATATTTTAGAAATTTATTCATGTCGATATAATTTTAATAACATCTGCTAGAGTATTGTAAATTATTTATTCGAGTTCATATAATTTCCACAGATATATATCTAATTTATCTTTTGATGCTTTGCGAATGAATGATAAATCATCTTCTGAAAGCCAAGGTAATGAAAACCGTTCAACATATTTTTTTTGATAACAATAATATCCACCTTCTATTGAATAACTTGTATTTGAAATGTAATAATCCATTATTTTTGAATTTAATACTTTAGATAATATGTCAAGTTCATATCTTTCATTTTCAAATACTGCATATCCATTACAAAATAAGGCGTCTTCATTATCTGCATACATGAACTTTGGTTTATTGGCAAATGTTGGAAATAATAATTTTTTTCCATATTTATTTAGTCCTTGAGTTCTTCCATATGCATACCAACCATGATGTGCTCCTTTTCCTTTATCCCTAGAGTCTAGTTTATCACGTTGTTTTTTAAGACATTCGTATGTTTTTGGATAATTTGAACGAAATATTTTCTCGTTTAATAATTTATAACCAATTTTAGTTTTTATGTATGGGAAAATAATATACCGTTTTGCATCTTCTATATTATCGTATAGTTTTAAATCAGGAATTTTGTATAATATTTTAATTAAATCAGGTTCAATATATATTTTTTTTGAATTTATTATTTTATAATATCCTAAGTTATCTTTTTCTACGATATAGGCATTATCACACAACGTTGCAATACCTGTACGTATAAAGTTTTTTATAGATACAAGTTGATTTTCAATTTTCAGTAAATTATTGTGGGTTTTTTTGTCAACAAGCTTCCAACCGTTTTTATCTAGTATATTCGTTTCCATACTATCAAAAAATATATTTGAAATTGCAATCTCCACATTATCTACTTTGGGGAGTACATAATATTCAAAAGCGGTATTGTTTTTTCTACATAATTGGACTATGCAATTATATGTTCTAACTGGTTTAAACACCATATTGTCCCCAAAATCAAGAATACTTTTGATAAATAAATTTTTTTGGAGATATTCACGTAATCTCATGGCAGATTTAATTGTAAGAAAATTATTTGGAATTATATAACTAAGCATACCTTCGGGGTTTAATTCACTCATTCCTTTTTCTATAAAGGCATAGAAGATATTAAAAACACCACTTTGTGTTGAATAAAAATTCTTTTTTAAATAATTAACCGTTTCTTTATCCATATCATGTGGGTTTACATATGGTGGATTTCCTATAACACAATCAAATGATTCTATATTAAAAACTTTATTCCAATTAATCTTAAGACTATCTTCGCAAATTATATTTGGTTGAATAATCTCAAAGTTACCACCATGTTTTGCACTTAAAAGTTTAAGTACCAGTTTACAGCGTCGTACATTATCTTCTAAAATATCAATACCATAGATACAATCTTTAATGATTGTGTCAATGGATTTATTAGTAGTATTTAATATTATTTCCGCCGCTGTAACAAGAAATATACCGCATCCACACCCGGGATCAATAATTGAAGGTGATTTTTTGCTTGAAAATATAGTAGGAAGTATCCCATTAACTATGTATTTCGCTATATATTGTGGGGTAAATACTATTCCATTTTCATTTTTACTATCTTGCTCCAATAAAGACTCAAAAAATTCTATTATAGTTTTTAAATCGGTTGAAAGTTTTGATGATGCTAGTATTCTCGCAACTTCTCTGGCTTTTTCGACATCATAGGAAGATACACTACAATTATAATCAGTTAAGCAATATAACATTATACCATTTTCAATATCATTGTATGAAAATTTTGAGAGTTTATTTTTAATAGAATTATAAATGTATAAACGTTCAACTTTTGAATTTTTAGAATCATTTAATCGTGATAATAAAGTATATGTAATTTTACTATCAGAATCTTCATCTATATATTTCTTAGCTTTTCTTAACTCTTTTTCTTCTATTACCACAAGTTTATCCTCTTGATACATTCTAGTATAAATCCTTATGTATATTCAATTTATTACAATACTTTAACTTGAAAATAATTCTTTATTCACAATTTGCATAAATATTTTATATAAAAATATGCAAAATTTTTGAGTTTTTAAAACCAGAAAGTTATTAAAAAAATCATATGAAATGCTCAAAAAATTAAAAACTTTTAAAATTATTGAAAATTCAAATAATCAAACTAAGTGGCTTTTTACGATTGCCGAAAGAAAAATCAATATGCCAATATGCGTCAGCTGATTATTTCTAAAAAGCCAGATTTGAAAATTACAAAAAATTAACACTACTGTTTGAAAAAATAACGACTAAATTACTCATCATTTAATAATTACAAATATTTAACCGTTTGAGATAATTCGTTTCTTTTATTATGCATTGGAGATGGTTCTTTATTAGGATAACCGACAGGCAGTATTGCAACAGGAATAATATTTTGCGGTAAATTAAATGTTTCTGATGCAAGTTTTTGGTCAAAATATCCGACCCAAGTCGAACCCAAGCCCAAGTCAGCAACTTCTAACATCATATGTGTTGTAACAATACTTGCATCAACAACTCCTTCATCAAAATTGTTAAAAGGATTTTTCCAACTTAACGTACTATCATAGCAGATTAAAAAAGCAATAGGGGCATCAAAATGGTAGGGAGTAACCGTTTTTAATTTTTCAAGACTTTCTTTTCCCTGAATAACAAAAACTCTTTGAGACTGATAATTCACAGCCGTCGGGGCTAATCTGCCTGCCTCAAGAATATCATTAATTTTATCCTGTTCAACTAGTTTATCAGTGAACTTTCTGCAAGAATATCTTTTGCGTGCTAATTCTAAAAATGACATAATAAACTCCTTTGCCCTTATTTTAGATAATTCTAATCTATTTTTAATTTAATTCTTTAATATGATTATATGTATAATCACCGTTTTTTACAAATTCACAAAAACAATCCCATCTTTTAGATTTTTCTTCATCGGAAATATTTGTATCTTGCCAATCAGGGCAATAATTAAACTCTAATTCATCCGAATCAAATATTTTCAACCCGAATCTTTCACTTTCTTTCTCCATAATACTGCCTCTCATTACCGTATACCTACCGGGCAGTAAAATAACATACTTTTTTACTTTTTTTAAGAAATTAACGGTTTCATTAAAATCATCAATAGTTTCATTTGGGAAATTGACAATAACTCCGACAGAATTACAAATACCAATATCATAGGCATCCTTTAATATACGTTCGGCATATTTAATATCAATACCTTTATTCATTGCATTTAATGTATTTTGGCAACCTGATTCCAACCCCCAAAAAACGGTTGTTAATCCTGATTTGTGTAATTTTTCAAGTAAGTCCTTTGTAAATTCTTTTTCAAGTCTGCCAAATATATAATAATTTATATTTAATTTTTCTTTGATTATTTCATCTGCCAATTTATCCAAATATAATGGAGCCAATGCATCATCTTGAAATTGGAATAAACCGTTTATATTATATTTTTCTTTTATTTCTTTTATTTCCCGAACAACTTTTTGCGGTGATTTTATACAATATCTCTTATATTTAGGGCCTATACTGCAAAAATTACATTTCCCCCAATAACATCCTTTGGATATCATTATATTCACATTAATATTCTTAGAAAGATATTCTTCAAAATTAACACCGTCAAGTACAATATTTGCAATATTATCCATATTCGTTATTAATTC
The DNA here is from genome assembly GCA_947624645.1 of Candidatus Gastranaerophilales bacterium. GTDB lineage: Bacteria > Cyanobacteriota > Vampirovibrionia > Gastranaerophilales > Gastranaerophilaceae > Avigastranaerophilus. The sequence continues at coordinate 38,513 of CANQLG010000014.1, read as the reverse complement.
GGGTTCATTAAAACAAACTTCTTTTTTCTTGTTTTTATATATTAATCCCGGAATTTTCTCCCTTTCTTCACGGTTATATAATGATTTAGCAAGTTTTACAATTGATTCTTCACCGTCGCCGATTAGTACAAAATCACAATAAATATCTAAAATATCAGGATGATTCAGAATACGGCTGCTTGTAATAAAATTACCTCCAAGTACAACAGTAATATCAGTTTTTTCCTTTAATAACCTTGCAAAAGTCAACGCAGGTATTATAGTTGCAGGGAAAGGTATTGTAATACCGATAAAATCAAGTTTTTGTTTTTTTATTTCTTTTATAACATCTTCAAAAAAGTCTATAAAAATATTGCTTTCTGTATTAAATGTCATTGCTTTAATATTTTTATAGCTTCTGTTATTATTACCGAAAGCTTCACCAAAATCCGCATCAATTGTATTTAAATTAAATTCGGGATAAGGAAGAGAAATAAATTTCAACACCGACTTTAAAACTTGTTCGGCATTTAGATAATCTTCAGAGCCATAATCACTCTGCTTATATTTTTCAACTGTCGATTCAATATTATTTAAAAGATAATCGGCTTTTTCTTTGTCATACTCAATATGTTTTAATTTAAGCAATTCTATTGTTTTATTTATATATTCTTCAGATAAAACAGTCTTGAAAAATTTAATATTTAAATCAAAATTTTTAGCCTTAATAGCATTAGAAACAAGCTGCCCCGTTAAAATCGGAACTGCCGTATAAATAAAATCAGGCATCTGTAAAGGAGGACTGACCAATAAACAATTAATTTGCTTTTTTAAACCAAATCTATATAATATTTTGTTTTCAATTTTCATAAATACTTAAAATATGCTTAAACTTAATTATATTTTACAATAAAAAAATATTAAAAAAAGTCTGAATACCATTTATCTTTTTCGATATTTTAATTAAACATTATTTGATATTTTTGTAACAAAAAATTTACAATTGTAAATAAAGACTAAAAAAAATAAAAAAATTGCCGATATATCATTTGTATAAAAAGGAAGTGGGTTAAATATGGATTTGCAGGCAATTTATATCAAATTATTAAAGTCAATTAAAGACTTAAATGATAAAAATCAGAGCGAAACTAATAATATGTTGCCTGAAGATTTAAGTATTTTTCTAAAGGTACAAGATTTTTCAAATGAATTAAATAATATGGCATTAGATGACTCTTTCGTAAAAATACTTGATGAAAACGGAGATAACACACTTGATGAAATAGAAATAAATGCTTTTTTAAATATGCTGGAGAGCATGGAACAGAAAGGTATTAATATTTCAGGTGATGAAGAAATTAGTACAGACGAAATAAATACTTCAACAGATGAAACACAAAATACCGAAGAAAATAATGAAATTAAAATGGCATTAAATAAAATTTATGAAAATGATTCTGCACAAAAAATGCTCGATTTGGATAATGACGGAGAAATTAGTGAGGAAGAGAAAAAAGTATTTGAAAATTTTATAAAAGGCAATAAAAAAGAATTAACAGTTGATGATATAGAAAAGGTATATGAAGATATACAAAATGGGGTATTTAAATATCCGTCAGAAGAAGAGATACCTGATGACGAAAAAGTTGATTTTAATAAAACAGATGATACACAGGAAGCTAACAGTGTAGATAATACGCAGTCAAGAGCTGCAAAAACAAGTGGCGGCGGATATGACCAGGCAAATTATTCCGGCGGCGGAGTTGATGGAAATTCTACTGTAAATAATAATGAAAAGACACTGGATAATATGTCTTTGGATGAGCTTAAGGCTGAAAAAAGCACCAGAGAAAATAATGTTTCGGAAGCAAGGAATGCTGTAAATGATGTTTATAATGGAAATAATGCTCAAGTTGCAGCGAAAGAGAAAGAATACGAACTTTCCGAAGAAGCATATAAAACAGCCTTAGAAAATGATGAAAACATATCAGACGAATTAAAGGAACAAGAATCAAAGACATTAGAAGAAATAGATACAACAAAAGGCGAAATTAATGATTTAAATATAGAGATAAATAATAAAAATAATGAAATATCTGATACTGAAGGTTTGATAAATGCTGATAAATCAAATATTAGTGCACTTGAGTCTGCATTATCTTCATTAAACAGTTTTTCAAGCGATGATGAAGAAAAACTAGCCGAAGTTTCAGCAAAAAAAGCTGAAGTAACTCAAAAATTATCTGATGCAAAAGAGCAAAAAGAAAGGCATGAAGAACAATTAGAAACTCTAAAAGAAGAACTTGATAAATTAAACTCTGATTTAGAAGAAAAAGAAAGTCAGTTAGATGACTTAGAACAAGAACGTCAAAGTATTGAAAATGAAATATTGGAAAATTGCAGCGATGAGACAAAAACAGCATTAGAAAACTTTAATAAAGCGGAAACAGAACTGGAAGACACTAAGACAGAAGAATTATCTAAGGCACAAACAACATTAACAGAAGCAGAAAATTCATTACAAGAAATTAATGAAGCAATTAATGTTAAAGAAGCTAAGCAAACAGAAAGAACATATTCTGTTAATGATTTAGAAAATTATGAAAAATTATATGAAACTATGGGTCTTAAAGAACAAGGGCTAAATTTTGATGTATTCAGTTTAGCAATGGAAGGATATCTCAATCTGGAAGATAAAGGTAACGGTTATCTTGGTATTTTTGATACCACACAAAGTGATGATAAAGAAAGATATTATCTGTTGGATCTTAATAATTTTGAAGTAGTAGCAAGAAGTGTACTTAAAATAGGTTCAGGAGATATGAGCAACATAACCAATGCGAATAAGGGCGGTTCACATGCTACTCTATCGGGATTTGAAAAAATAGGAGGGCAGTACTATTCTAATTCAATGGGTAAATATGCATTACAAATTATCGGATTAGAACAAGGAATAAACGATAATGCTCTATCAAAAGGTACGGTTGTACATTATACGACAAATAATCATACTTGGGGATGTAAAGGATTCCCTCCTGTATATACAAATGGCAGAATAGATCTTGATGCAACATACAAAAGAATGCATGAATTATTCCCTGAAAATACAATAATCTTTACTAATCCGGTATATCCGGATTCTTATAGAAGTTTAAGCAGCCTTTATTAATTTATACGGAAATTCCACGATTGGGAATTCGGTAAAAACAAATAAAATATATAATATCCCCTATTTATAATGAAATATACTCGGACAATATTAAATAGCTGGTTACCAATAATTTGTAATTTTATTTAATAAAGTTGATACATAATTTGAAATTTGATAAAATAACAGAGTTGGTAGTAGTGGATATAAAGGGATATTAAATGATAGGACAAATTATTATTGGTATTATTGCAATATTATTTATAGGTTGGATTGTTTCGGCATACAATAAAGGTATTGTACTACGTAACTATGTTCGGGAAGCATTTTCCACAATGGATGTATATTTGAAAAAGCGTTGGGATTTGATTCCTAATTTACTTGAAACAGTAAAAGGCTATGCAGCACATGAAAAAGGTGTTTTTGAAGAAGTAACAAAATTAAGAAGTTCTAATTACGGCGGATTAAATTCGGCTCAAAAAATTGATATTAACCAAAGACTTAATATTGGAATAGCAAAATTACTTGCTGTTGCTGAAAATTATCCTGATTTAAAAGCCAATGAAAGTTTTAATAATCTTATGGGTGAACTTTCTTCAATAGAAGGAGAAATAGCTGATTCAAGAAAATATTATAACGGTACAGTAAGAGAATTGAATACATATACCGAAATATTTCCTTCTAATATTATTTGCGGTTTTTTTGGAATAAAACAAGAAAAACTTTTTGAAATTAAAAATGAACAAAGAGAGAACGTAAAGGTACAATTTTAATGAAGAAATTTATTATAATTTTATCTGCATTTATAATTAGTTTATTTACAACTAATTTTGCAAATGCAGAGAATTTCTATATCAATACATACAATGTAAAAATGAATATAACAGAAGACAGGACGGCAGAAATAACAGAAGATATAGACGTAATGTTTACATATCCTTCTCATGGTATTTTCAGAAATATTCCATTTAAAAATACAATATCAAGAGAAGACGGCACAATAAACAATGAAACTGCAAGAATATCAGATATTTCTGCTACCCAACTATTCAGAAAAGAAATAGATCGCGGCTATCTTATTCTTAAAATGGGTAACCCCAATCTAAAAATAGAAGGGAAACAATCATATAAAATCTCCTACAAATATGATATGGGAAATGATAAAGTTAAAGATGCCGATGAATTTTATTTTAACATCATAGGTACAGAATGGGACACAACAATCAGACGAGTATATTTTACAATAACTCTTCCAAAAGAATTTGATGCAAATAAAGTCGGTTTTTCTTTAGGTACTAATGGGTCTGTCGGATACAATCCCGATGATTTAAAATTTAGAATTTCAGGTAATACTATTACAGGCTATACAAAAACAACTCTTAATCCACATGAAGGATTAACAATAAGAGTTGAATTACCCGAAAATTATTTTACACCTAAGATTGGTTTTGAAACCTATATAGCACTTATTGCAGTAGTTTTGGCTATAATTCCATTGGTAATATGGTATATTTTTGGAAAAGATGATCCTGTTACTCCAATAGTAAACTTTAGTGCACCTGAAGGTAAAAACAGTGCTGAAATAGAAGTTGAATATAAAGGAAATTCTTCCTCAAAAGGTGTAATTTCTTTGATATTTTATTTGGCAAGCAAAGGATACATAGAAATAGAAGATGACGGTATAAATTTTATAATTAACAAACTAAAACCGTATGACGGAACAAAATCAACTGAAAAAGCAATGATGGAGGCTTTATTCTATGGAGAAAAAGATTCTGTTAGCCAAATACAACTTTCAGTAAGTTCTGTTTTCCGTTTATATTGTCAAAGAATCCAAAAATGTTTAAATAAAATCAGAGGATTTTTATTTGAAAAAGATTCTTGCAGTGTCGGTAAAATTGCGATATTAATAATCTCAATTATAGGTTTATTGGGATTATTAATATATACACTGGGAGATTATTCGTTTTGTATGATATCCGGAGGACAGGGAGTTATATTTATATTTCCTGTAATTGCTGTTATAGTAATGGCTTCACTAATATCTGCATCAATGAAAAATATAATTTTTGCTTTGGCGTGGGGACTCCCATTTGGCGGTATACCACTATGTTTTATAATAAGTGAAGCACCGAATATATCCAATAATGCGCCGATATTGTTATTGCAACTTGCCTGTTTGATTGTAAGTTTTATTTGTTTAGTAAATATGCCAAAAAGAAACACTAAAGGAAGAATGCTTTTGGGGCAGGTTTTAGGATTGAAAAAATTTATAGAAGTCGTTGAAAAGCCAAGATTACTTGCTTTAATACAAGAAAATCCGAATTACGTAAATGAAATACTTCCGTATGCTTATGTTTTAGGTGTTGAAAATCATTTATTAGACTGCATAGAAGAATATGATGACTATCAGCCGACTTGGTATCATGGCAGACGATTAAATAGCAGTCGTTTCGAAAAAATTTCAAGTTCTTTAAGCACAGCAGCATCTCCTCCAAGTTCTTCACATTCCGGAGGCAGCGGTCATAGCGGCGGAGGTCATAGCGGTGGCGGTCACGGCGGCGGAGGAGGCGGCTCTTGGTAACTTGGTAATAATATAAAAAGGTTATATTTTAATGTTAAAAAATATTTCATCTATAATTGTATTGACTTTTATTTTATTTATTATTTTTATTATTTGCAATTGGTCTACAATATATCCAATATTTGAAAGTATTGATTATCAAAATTACATACAAGCTGAAAAATTATACATAGACAAATATAATGTTGTAATGGATATTACGGAAGACAAAATAGCAAAAATAACAGAAGACTTTACCGTAACATCTAAATCACCGGTTTCCAGTATAACAAGAACTATTCCTATAAAAAATATATCAGTACAAAATAATAAATTCAAAATTGAGAATATCCATATATATGATATATATTCCGAGCAATTAATAAAAAAGGAAAAGGCAAATTTTGAACTTATTATACTGCTTGGGAATCTATACAATCATAATAAGGGAAAACAAACTTATTCACTTACTTATAAATACGATATGCCAAATAGCCAAAATAAAGATTCGGATGTATTTTATTATAATATTATCGGAACTGATTGGGACAGGGGAATAGAACAAGCATACTTCTCAATAACTCTTCCGAAAATATTTGATACAAATAATAATATTCAATTTTTCAAAGTAAAAGATGGTTTGCTCAGTAAAGATCTTAATATAAGATATAAAATTTCCGGTAATACAATCAAAGGTTACACTACAACACCGCTTAAGCCTAACGAAGGAATATCCATTCAAATTAAATTACCTGCAAAATACTTTACAGGTAGAAAAAATATATCAAATAATATAGCTCTTTACTCCCTAATTTTAGCTGTTCTTTCAGTAATAATATGGTATATATTTGGAAAAGATGATCCCGTTACTCCTATTGTAAATTTTAATGCACCAAAAGGGAAAAACAGTGCGGAAATAGAAGTTGAATATCAAGGGCATTCATCATTAAAAGGTATTATTTCTTTAATTTTTTATTTGGCTAGCAAAGGATACATAGAAATAGATGATAACGGAATATCTTTTACATTAAAAAAAATTAAGCCGTACGACGGGAAAAAATTAACTGAAAAATTAATGATGCAGGCCTTATTTGATGGAAATAAAGAAACTATCAGCCAATTAGAACTTGAATGCAGCATAAATTTTCAAATATATTGTCAAAAAATTCAGCAAAGTTTAGAAAAAATCAAAGGATTTTTGTTTATTAAAGAATCATGCAGTTTTGGTAAATTAGCAATAATGATAATTTCCATTTTCGGGTTAATTACATTATTATTATACACTCTTGGAAATTATTCTTTTAATATACCTCCGTTTGATGACCCATTTTTTGTACTAACAATGATATTTATAATGACAATCGGTATTGGTGTAGTAATAAGGCTAATACAACTCAAGAGAATAAGTTTGGCTTTATTCTTTGGATTCGGGTTTATAGGTACTCCGTTAATATTTATATTTATTTCTTGCCCAAATATAGTTAATAATGCACCAATAATATTTTGGGAAATAGCATGTATTATTGTCAGCATTATTTGTCTTGTAAATATGCCGAAACGAAATCATACAGGAAAGATTCTTCTTGGTCAGGTATTAGGATTAAAAAAATTCATAGAAGTTGCTGAAAAATCAAGACTACTTAACACAATAAAAGAAAATCCTGACTATGTGAGCGAAATATTGCCTTTTGCTTATGTTTTGGGCGTTGAAAATCATTTATTCGACACTCTTACAGGATATGAGGATTATCATCCGAATTGGTATCAGGGAGAATATTTTAACGAATATATAGTAAATAATATTTCAAATTCGGTAGAAAAAGCAACAAAAAATAATGAAAAATCAACAAAAAAACACAAAAAAAATAGAGAGGTATAATGTACCTCTCTATAAATATTTTTCTGAAATAAATTGTCAAAGTTAAATAATAACTCTAAATTTATTCATAGTACGTGCAAATCTTTCGGAAAATTTAACGGGAATTTTTATATACTCTTCCGAACAATCATCATCACAGATGATTAAACCTTTTATATGTTTATGATCACGTGTCAAATCATAATGTATGTCTTTTTGATTATCACCTTCATATATTGTAATATGCGAAGGTTTATCTATATCATAATATCTTCTTTGTATTTCAACTGATTTTATAAGTTCATTTGATTCATCATAAGCATCAATTTGAGAAATTTTTCCACCATCTCTCCAAATATCAATCTTTTTGACACCATTAATAGGTTCAGAGAAAGTAGAAGTTTCTAAATCGCCCATTAAGTCTGATTCTTTTTGTTTTGTTTCAATTATACCTGAGGGTAGAACTCTGGTAGTAGTATTGATATTTGAATTTAATGAAACAATTTTAGGAAGAGGTTCCTGAGCAGCATTCTGATTTAAAGACTCTGTATCATTGGAATCATCTGTTTCGGAGACTTTTTTTGAAGCTAAAATACCGGAAAAAGTACCTGCGCCTAAAAGTCCTGCTGCTTTCTTAGAAATATTTTTATTTGCAATTAAAATGCCTATAAGAGCACCGGCACTCATAAATCCTGCTGCTAATAATGTATTTTTAATTACTTGCTGCTTTTTTCCCTGTTTAAGATTATTATTTCTTGCAGGAATTTTTTGTGCATTTGTTAGTGTAACTTTATTAATTTTCATAGTCGATACCTCACTTTTAATTTTCGAAAAAAACAAATATAAAATTATTTGTTAATTAAAATTCTGATTATGAAAAAAACTTTATAAAAGTTTATAAAAGAATATATTATATTTACAAATTAAGGATAAAATTAATAATATAAATATTATTGTAATAAGAGGGGAAATATGAGATTTGAAACAATTGCAACTCAAGGATATATAGATTTGGGAAAACAAAATCATGCTATATCAATGCCTATATATGCAACAACAGCATACAGTTTTGACAGTGTTGAACATGCAGTTAATTTATTTGATTTAAAAGTAGAAGGTGACATATATTCAAGATTAACAAATCCTTCTAATGAAATGATAGAAAAAAGAATAGCAGCACTTGAAGGAGGTATTGGTGCACTAGCCGTTTCTTCAGGACAGGCTGCTATATTAATTTCTATATTAAACATTGCAAAATCAGGAGATGAAATTATTACCTCGGATAAAATCTACGGAGGCACGTATAATTTATTTGCTAAAACGTTTAAACAAATGGGAATAAATGTAAAATTTATAAATTCAGATAATATAGAAGATTATGAAAAAGAGATAAATGACAAGACAAAATGCATTTATACGGAATCAGTAGGTAATCCCAGTATAAAAGTAGCAGATATAGAAAATTTAGCTAAACTTGCACATAAATATTCAATACCTTTGATAGTGGATAACACTGTACCGACGCCATATTTATGCCGTCCGATTGAATTTGGTGCAGACATTATAATACATTCCACGACAAAATATTTATCGGGACACGGTAATGCAATGGGAGGTATTATAGTTGATTCGGGTAAATTTAATTGGGAAAAAACCGATAAATTTAGTATGTTCACAACTCCTGATGAGAGTTATCACGGAATAATTTATACAAAAGAATTTAAAAATGCGGCTTTTATAGCAAAAGCAAGAGCACATTTAATAAGGGATTTAGGCTGCTGTCAAAGTCCTTTTAACGCATATTTAACGATGTTAGGATTGGAAACTTTACATGTCAGAATGGACAGACACTGTGAAAACGCATTGAAACTGGCAAAACATCTGCAAAATCATCCTCATATCAATTTTGTGAAATATCCGTATTTAGAAAACAGTCCTGATTATACATTGGCAAAGAAATATTTACCCAAAGGCGTATCGTCTCTTTTAGGCTTTGGGGTGGACGGGAACGGAACCAAGTTTATTGAAGCATTGAAACTCTTTATTCATGCAACAAATCTTGGAGATGTTCGTTCAATAATCACTTATCCGGCAGGTACAACACACAGACAGTTGTCGGATGAACAAAAACTAAAAGCAGGTATAACCAATGACTATATGCGGGCCTCTGTCGGGTTAGAAAATATTGAAGATATAATTGAAGATATAGATAATGCAATTAAAGCTGCAAGAAAATGAAAAATATAGTTGAAACAAAATTCTACACAATAGAAGAACCTATAAAATTTGAAAGCGGAATTGAATTTTCGCCCATAACCGTTGCTTATGAAACATACGGGAAACTGAACGATAATAAAGATAATGCGATATTAATAATACATGCATTGACGGGGGATGCACACGCAGCAGGGTATAAGTCTGAGAATGATAAGAAACCCGGCTGGTGGGATGAACTGATAGGAGAAAATAAAGCATTTGATACAAATAAATATTTTATCGTCTGTTCAAATATACTGGGCGGATGCAGCGGTACAACGGGACCATCCAGCATTAATCCTAACACTGATAAGCCATACGGGTTGTCTTTCCCTGTATTTACGGTAGAAGATACAGTAAAAGTTCAAAAAAAGCTTTTGGATTATTTGGGAATTAAACAATTATACTCTGTATCCGGCGGTTCTATGGGCGGTATGCAGGCGATTCAATTTGTAATTTCTTATCCTGATTATGTTAAATCCGCAATTCTTATTGCAACAACTTCCAGATTATCTCCTCAAGCTATTGCTTTTAATGCTGTCGGAAGAAATTCCATTATTTCCGACCCGAATTGGAACAACGGCGACTACTATGATAAAGCTCAAAAACCCGACAGAGGTTTATCTATTGCCAGAATGATAGGCCATATTACATACTTATGTGAAGAAGCTATGTACAATAAATTCGGACGAGAGCTGCAAAATAAAGACCATTATGATTTTAATTTTGATATAGATTTTCAGGTAGAAAGTTATCTTCAGCATCAGGGACAAATTTTTGTTGATAGGTTTGATGCTAACAGTTATCTTTATATTACAAAAGCAATGGATTACTTTGATCCCGCAAGTAAATACGGCTCACTAAAAAATGCTTTTGAAAAAACAAGTGCAAAATTTCTTATTATCTCTTTTAATTCTGATTGGTTATTTCCGTCATATCAGGCAAAAGAAATTGTTAATACTCTTATGCAGCTTAATAAAGATGTATCTTATTGTGAAATAAATTCACCCTGCGGTCACGATGCATTCTTAATTGAGTACGATAATCAGTCTAAAATAATTAAGAGTTTCTTAAACAATCAAATAAAAGGAGACAGTAATGAATAATCATTATGCACAATCAAACGGGCTTCACATTAATTACTCTCTAATCTCTCAAATGGTTGAAGATAATTCTAAAGTTCTGGATTTAGGCTGTGGGGACGGTTATTTGTTAAAACTGCTTAAAGATACAAAAAATGTTAAAGGGTTTGGCATTGAAATTTCACAAAAAGAAGTTATTTCTTGTATTGAAAAAGGTTTGTCCGTCATTCAAGGCGATATTGACGAGGGGTTAAGGCAATTTAGTGATAAATCTTATGACTATGTCATTTTAAATCAAACTCTTCAGTCCGCAAAAAATCCTGATTACGTCATTGAAGAAATGCTTAGAGTCGGCAAAAAATGTATTATAAGCTTTCCGAATTTTGCATATTGGCGTGTAAGATTTAATTTCTTTTTTTCAGGTAATATGCCCAAATCAAAAGTTTTGCCTTTTGAATGGTATAATACTCCCAACATTCACCTTTTAACAATAAAAGATTTTTTTGAGTTTACTGATAAGCGCAATATTAAAATTCTACAAAAAATCTATACAACAAAAGCAAACATCAAAAAAGATTTTAGATATAATTTCTTTTCCAATCTTTTTGCGGAAGAGGCTGTTTTTGTCATTTCAAAATAATCTTGAATTTTATACTTCTTGTTTATATGCTAAATCAAGTTTACGAGCTGCAAGTGTTTCATCCACTTTTTTAACGGGCGTATTGATTGGATGATTCAACACATTTTGCGGATTTACTTTTACTTCTTTAGCAATATTAACCATTACATCTATAAAATTATCCAGTCTTTGCTTATTTTCTGATTCAGTAGGTTCTATCATTATTGCTTCATGCACAATCAAAGGAAAATATACGGTCGGCGGATGGAAATTATAATCCATTAAACTTTTTGCTATTGCCAATGTATTTACACCATCATCTTTTTGCCATTCGCCTGAAAGAACAAATTCATGCATACATTTTCTGTTATAAGGCAGCAAATAATACTTTTTTAGTTTATTCATCATATAATTAGCATTTAATACCGCATTAGCGCTTACTTCCTTGAGTTTATTTCCCATCGAAAGTATATAAGCATATGCTCTGACCAAAACGGAAAAGTTTCCGTAAAAAGCTTTAACTTTACCTATTGAGTGTTTTAAATCAAAGTTTCTGTAATATTTTTCGCCATCAAAATCAATAACGGGAACAGGCAAAAATTCTTTTAATTTATGAACAACACCGACAGGTCCGCTGCCCGGGCCTCCACCTCCATGGGGAGTTGAAAAAGTTTTATGCAAGTTCATATGTACTATATCAAATCCCATTAATTGAGGATTTGTATAGCCCATAATCGCATTCATGTTAGCTCCGTCATAATATAATAATGCGCCAGCTTCATGAACAAGTTTTGATATTTCAAGAATATTTTCCTCGAATAAGCCTAAAGTATTCGGATTGGTCAACATTATGGCAGCAGTATCAGAGTCTAATACCGATTTTAAATTTTCAATATCTACAAGACCATTTGAATCTGACTTTATTTGAATAATATTAAAACCGCACATTGCGGCACTGGCAGGATTTGTTCCGTGAGCGGAATCTGGAATAATAACATTTTTCCTATTTTGTCCGATTGTTTCAAAATATTTTTTTACAATCATCATTCCGGTAAGTTCGCCATGAGCGCCCGCTGCAGGTTGAAGTGTTATTGCATCCATTCCGCTGATTATTTTTAAAGCTTCCTGAAGATTATACATTAAATTTAAAGCGCCTTGAGAATCTTCATCATCCTGAAGCGGATGGAGTTCACAAAAATTTTCCAATCCTGCTAACATTTCATTAACCTTAGGATTATACTTCATTGTACAAGAGCCCAAAGGATAAAAGCCTTTTTCTATACAGAAATTCTTATCAGACAACTCTTTATAGTGCCTCATTACCTCTAATTCGGATATTTCGGGTAAAATTGTAGAATCTGAACCGCTTAAATATTTTTCATCAATATAATCAAAGTTCAAGTTTTCATCAGTTAAATTTATCCCGCAAACACCGTTATCAGATTTTTCAAATATTAATTTAGTCATCATATCCCCTATTCCAATTTATAATGATTTAGCTTTTAAACAGGCTAGTTTTGCCCTTTCCGTAATTTCAGATAAATTCAAGCCGTTATAAAATGCTCTGCCGATACCGACAGCTTTTGCACCTGCTTTTAAATATGCAGGAATATCATCAATTTTAATACTGCCTGCCGCAATAACATTAATAAATCTCATCGGACGTAAAATGTCTTCTATATATTCAGCCCCGCCCATAGGATTTGCAGGTGAAATTTTTATTAACTGAGTTCTTGCTTTCCAAGCGGAATATGCTTCATTTGGCGTTGTTGCAGTCATTATAAGCGGAATCTTTTGACTTTTACATAATCTTACAAGATTCATTTGGAAAACAGGTGATACTATAACATCTGCACCTGAATCTATTGCTATTTGAGCCTGACGTTGAGTTATTATTCCGCCAGCCATTATCAAGGGTCTTTGAGTTTGTTTTTTTATATGTTCTATTACACCGACTGTTTGCGGCGTTTCGATTACAATCTCTATAACTTTAAGTCCGCCTTGCATCAGCGCATTTATTATATTTTTGGTTTCATCGGGCTGTCTGTTTCTTAATACAGCAAAAACTTTTTCCTCGGCTATTACTTCTATGGGATTCATTTATTTGCTCTTTCTTAATTTCAATAAATTTTGCATAAATACATTTTCAACTTTTTGAGGTTCGCTGCTTCCGATTATTTTTTCCAAATCATCCTTAAAAGATGTTATATCTTCATATTTTCTCAAAATACCATCAATTGCAATAGATATATCACCCGTTTCTTCCGAAACAACAATACAAGCCGAATCTGATATTTCACTTGCACCTATTGCAGCCCTGTGCCTTGTTCCGTACCTCCAGCTTAATTTAGGGTCTTCCGTGAGCGGTAATAAAACTCCGGCAGCTAATATTTTATCGTTATATATAACCAATGCACCGTCATGTAACGGGGTATTGGGGAAAAATATCGTAAGTATCAATTCTGCCGTAATATCTGCATTTATTGATATTCCTACTTCATTATAAAAAGATTTATCCTCAACTTTTTGAATAACGATTAATGCGCCTCGCTTAACTCTGCTGCAATACTTTACTGCCTCCGTAAGTTCTTTTACAACATTCGTTTTTTGTTCGTGAGAATCTTTTTTAAAGAATAAGAAATTTTTTGCAACAAATTTGGTTTGACCCAAATGAACCAAAAATCTTCTGAGTTCCGGCTGGAATACTATAACGAAAGAAAATAAAATACCGGTCAGTAACGTTTGGGCAATTTGTCCTAATATTTGAAAATCCAATGCTATTAATATTACGGAAAAAAGCCAAGCGCATATTATAAAGAATAAAATACCTCTGACAAGTTTTTCCGCTTGAGTATTTTTAATGAATCTCATATATAAATATATGACAACAATTATGACCAATAAAATTTGCAAGCCACTTTTCATGGTAAAAGTTACATTATCACTCAGAAGCTCTGCTTTACCAAAAAAATTACCATATAATTCTAAAAATTTTTCTATCATTTTAACCTAAAGTATACTTTCAGGAATTACATCTGATTCACACAATTGTTCATAAGTCTGTCTATTTAATATAATATCAGAATTTCCATTATTTACAAGTACCGCAGCCGATTTTAATACTCTGTTATAATTGCTCGACATTGAATATCCGTATGCACCCGTAGTATAAAAACAGATTATATCACCCTCATTTATTACGGGTAAAAGTATATCTTTTGCTAAAATATCACCTGATTCACAATGTTTGCCCGCTATTGTAACTTGTTCTTTTTCTTCAGAAAGAGGATTATTTGCGATTTCAACCGTATATTTTGCCTGATATAGGCTAGGACGTGCATTATCAGACATTCCGCCGTCAACAGCCTGATATTTTCTGCCGTTTGGAACTTGTTTTGAGCTTCCTGCCGTATATAATGTTACGCCTGCAGTACCTATTATGCTTCTTCCCGGTTCTATAAATACATAGGGTTCTTCTATTTTGTATTTTTCAGAATTAATTTTTATTGAGTCAATAATCGTATCTGCTATTTCATATACACTAATAGGCTTATCATCCTCGGTATATTTAATACCGAGTCCCCCGCCAAGATTGACTTCAGTTAAAATTATATTGTATTTATCTTTGATTCTTCTAATTTCCTTAAATATAACTTCAACTTCATCATAATATACTTGTTTTTCAAATATTTGAGAACCTGTATGAGCATGTAAACCCACTAATTTAAGGTTTTTATATTCATCAATCAAAAGTTCTATTGCGGAATCAATTTGTGTTAAATCAAATCCGAATTTAGAATCCAAATGCCCTGTTTGAATATATTCATGTGTATGACATTCTATACCGGGAGTTATTCTTAAAAGAATTTGTACGGTTGTATTTTTTGAAGCAGCTATACTATCTAAAAGAGCAAGTTCAAAGAAATTATCAACCGAAAAAGTTCCTACTCCGCTATCTATTGCCATACAAATATCTTCATAAGATTTATTATTACCGTTAAATAAGGTTTTTGACATATCAAAACCCGAGGTTTTCGCTGTATATATTTCTCCGCCCGAACATAAATCCAACCCGAAACCCTCTTGTTCCATGATTTTACATATAGCTTTTGTCATAAATGCTTTTGCCGCATACATCATCATCATTTTAGGATATTTTTTAAATGCATCTTTATAGGCTTTAGTCATAGACCTGATTGTAGCTTCATCAAATACATATAATGGCGTAGAATAAATATTTGCAAGCTCTATTAAGTCACAACCGCCTATTTCAATGTTTCCTTTTTCATTTATCCTCGTTGTTATCGGTTTTATATCCTGATTCGGCGTTTTCATATCCTCTCCTTGTATTTTCACAATAAGTTAAGATTAACATAACAATATTGATAATTAAAGAAAATGTATTATTATATTAAGTATGAAAAAATTTTTGCTATGTTTGATTTTACTTATAGGTATGGGCGTATATGCAGATGAAGATTATGATATGCTGTACGATTCCGCACAACCGTTTCAATCAAAATTATACAACGGCATAGACCCTTTTGAAGATGAAGATATGATAAAATATGCCTGGTCGCCGTATCCGTTGTTCAGAACTGCTGCTGATTTATATTTCAAAGATTATAAAATTGAACCCGGGTATTATTCTTTAACTCCAAGAAAGCTTTCAGGCGAATATTATGTTCTGTTTAAACAGAACGGTAAAGTTCAGTTTATAATTCCCGCAGTAAAAAAAGAAGCTACACCTATGAATTTTTATAATGCCAATACACCCAAAATTAAACAAACAAAATGGCAGAAATTTACGGCAGGTGTTAAAAAGAAATTCTATGATACCGCAAAAGATTCCATGCGCTCAACTCCGCCTAATTCTTTGGTAAATATTGATTATAATTCCAAATATATAATTTTGACGCTTTATTACGGCGAAGATAAATTTACATTATTATTCAGAAGAACTCCATACTAACGCTTCAGCCTTTTTTTATTAACCATATATCCGCATTTTGAACACGCTAATATTTCACCGGTTGAATCTATGGGCATAAAGTTATGTTTACAGGTTAAAACATCTTCAATCTTATACATATCCTCATTCTCGGGAGGAATATACTTTATATCCTTTTTCTTAAATTTTAAATATAATTTAATAATTTTTTCAATTATATACATTTATCTGCCACTATTGCTATACATAATAAAATTGTAAAAGAAGTCAATAAATTTTGAGGTAATTTAAAATTATTCAAAAAATTTTCACTATTTGGACTGCCAATATAATTATACATAACTTTAATTAAATTCACTGCCTGAAAAATTGTAATGAGAGGCAATAAATACCAGAACGAAAAATCTTTAAAAAATACAAGAAAAACTAAATTCAAATATGACAGTATAATAAATATACCAAGCAATACCAAAGCTTTTTTTTCACTGCCAACCAAACGGCATAATGTAATTTTACGATTAGTTAAATCGAACCTGAAATCAAGTAACATATGATTATGTAAAACAGCAACAGCTAATAGCCCCGTTGAAATAGACAAAAGCAGAATATCATACGAATATACACCCGTCATTACATAATAAACACCGGAATATATTAATGGAGAAAAAACAATACTAACAAGCACCTCACCCAACCCCAAACACCCCAATACGGGATAAAGCAAACAAATAAATATACAAGGAATTATAACAAACAACAATTTTAAACCACATAAATACATAAATGCAAAAGCAAAGAGCAAAGAAAATAAAAATAATACAAACGAAATCATATAATACTGTTTCAACGATAAAATACCGTCAAATATGCAAGCACATTTTCCCGCTTGGAAATTGAATTTATTTTTGATTTTTAAATCAATAAGTTTTTTTTCTCTTGTATAATCAATCGCATCATCAAAGATATTAGTGGCAAGATGCAATACTATAATACCGAACAAAGAAACTAAACCGTAATAAACATTTCCGCCTGAAAATATTCCCAATAAAAACGGTACAAACCAAGACATTATGGAAATTGGCAATGAATAAGCTCTTGTTGCGGTAAAAAAAGTCATAAAAACATTATTAGATACAGCCATAAAAAAACAAACCTCACCAAGATACTATAATCATAGCCCAAAAAAAATACTTAATTGTAAATTTTTATTAAATTTTTTACTCAAATATAATTTAATGTGACTTAATATTAAAAAAATAATTGTATAATTATAAACAACAAACTATTTTAAAAATTAAAAAAGCATGGTAATATTATAAAACAATTAACGATAAAGTGTTAAAAGTACATTTTATAATCCAAGTAAAAATTATTAAAAATTTTTTACAAAATATTTAATAAGTAGCAATAAATAGAAAGAAAAGTTTTTTATATAAGTAAGGTAAGTAAGTTAGTAAAGTTTTGTCGGAGGAAGAATGACAATAAGTGTAAACTCTAGAAAGAAGCAGGCAAAAAAATCCTTTGATGAATTGTTAAATGATTTAAGAACAAGCAATTCCGAAAAAGTAAGATATAATGCTGCAAGAGTACTTGGAGAAATGGGTGACGCCAGCGCAGTTGAACCATTAATAGATGTATTAAAAAATGACAGAAACGGTTCAGTCCGTTTATATGCTGCAAGAGCTTTAGGTGAATTGGGCGAAATTTCCGCAACAATTCCTCTAATTGAATCTCTGAGAGAAGACAGAAATGTTGATGTAAGAGTACGTGCAGCAAGAGCTTTAGGTCGTTTAGGCGGCAGAGAAGTTGTTGAACCGTTAGTTGAAGCATTAAATGATGAAAATCCTCAAGTTTGTATTACTGCTACCGATGCTTTAATCGAAATCGGCGATGTAGCAACCGATGCATTAATTGAATCTTTAGACAGCGAAAAAGTTAATGTAAGATGCGATGCTACAAGAGCTCTCGGTGAAATCGGCAACCCGAAATCTGTTGATTATATTATTAAAATGCTTAAAGATGAATGGGTAAACGTTAGAATTTATGCCGTTACTTCTTTAGGTAAATTAAATGATACAAAAGCAGTACCTTCTTTAATAGAAGTTATGAAGAATGAAAAAGAAAATGATTTGGTAAGAGCCGGTGCAGCTGCTGCATTAGGTGTACTTCGTGACCAAAGAGCACTTTTACCTTTAAGAGAATTAATCGTTAAAGCTGAAGAACTCGGTGAACTTGAAGATACAGCTCTCAAATCTTTCAAAAAAATTATGGCAGCTAACTGGAAACCGGTTAACGATCCTAAAAAAGTTAATGCCTAACATTAAGATTTAAATATATTAAAAGCCCGTTTTGTAAACGGGCTTTTTTGTGTTAATATTAAATTGGGGTTAGGATATGAAAATAAGAACGGAAAATTTAGTTAAAATATATAATGACAGAACTGTTGTTAACGATATATCAATTGAAGTTAATAAAGGTGAGGTAGTCGGGCTTTTGGGTCCCAATGGTGCGGGTAAAACAACAACTTTCTATATGGTTGTAGGTTTGATTAAACCTAACAGCGGTAAAATTTTTATTGATGATACGGAACTAACCGATATGACAATGGATAAGCGTGCAAAACATGGTATCGGATATCTGCCTCAGGAGGCTTCCATTTTTAGAAAATTATCTGTCGAAGATAATATTAAACTTGTACTTGAACTCAATGATAAACTAAATGAACAGGAAAAAAAGGATAAACTGGAAGAACTTCTTGAAGAATTCAGTATAAAAAAACTTCGTGATACTTCAGCCGTATCACTATCTGGCGGTGAAAGACGCCGTGTTGAAATAGCAAGAGCGCTTGCTGCAAGTCCTGAATTTATTTTACTTGATGAACCTTTTGCAGGTATTGACCCTATTGCTATCGGTGAAATTAAGGATAATATTAAACTTCTTTCAGATAGAGGGCTGGGAGTACTTATTACCGACCATAATCCCAAGGCTACTCTTTCCATTACAGACAGAGCCTACGTTATTTTCGACGGTAAAATTAAAATTCAAGGTACAAAAAATGAAATTGCTAATGACAGTGTAGCTAAAGAATTCTATTTAGGAAAGGATTTCTCGCTCTGATGAAAATCAAATTACTTGATAAATATATTTTTTCTCAAGTTTTTTGGGCTTGCTTTGCTTGTATATTCATTTTTATGATTATTTGGATTATGCCTGAAATATTTTTAAAAACAGTTCAAAGAACTATTTCCGGCGACTATACCATTGTAATGGCCTCTAAAATTTTACTGTATGAGCTCCCTAAAGTGCTTAATATTGCACTTCCTGTCGGCATGCTCTTAGGTACGATTATTACTTTTGATAAACTCAGCAAAGATTCCGAAATCACTGTTATGAGAGGTTCCGGATTTAAATTTACAAGAATTATTGCATCTGTTATTATTATCAGTATTTTTGCCTGTTTTTTTACTTTTTTTGTCGGTTCTAAACTTCTTCCGATAAGTGCCTGTAAATTAAAAATTATAAAAGGAGACAGCAGAGTCTCTCAATTTGTTTTTCCTGTTAAAAATCCCGATAATTCCATGAACAAAATTATAATTGTGCCTAATTTTGATGATAATAATATCAGAGATGTTATAGTTTTAAATTTTTATAATAAAAGCGAAAAAGGTTCCAGTTTATTATCCAGTATTTTAATATCAGATTTTGTTAAATATAACTATTCTACGTGGACTATCAATAGTGCAAAGAAATATTTAATTTCTGAAAAAGGAATTTTTGAACAAATCGGGCAAGAAAATAATCTTGTTATTCTTAAAAACGACAGCGCCCAAAATGCTTATAAACTTATGAAATATTCAATCAACAGAGATAGAGAACTTACAAATTCGCAGATTTCAGAATACATTAAACTTTTAAAAAGAGAAAGAATGGATGATGAATACAGATTTATGCTAAATAAATATATTCAACGATATGCTCATTCATTTATGTGTATACTTTTTGCCGTTTTAGGCTGCCTATTAGGTTTTTCTAAACCCAGAGAACAAAAATTCATAGGAATGCTTATTGCTGTCGGAGTTATATTTTTATATTATATAACGATGCCGTTTTTTGATTTATTGGCAGAAAAAGCAGTTTTATCACCATTTGTAACTTCTATGATTGCTCCTGTCGGGGTTATAATTGTTATTGCTGTTTTAAAAAGAATAAAGGATGTATAATGAAAAAACTTTTATTATTAATTATCGGCGTTTTCTGTTTTTTATTTTCTTTTCCTCTAAGTGCTAAAGCTTTCTTCTTTAATAATGCATACAGAATCGTTGAAGACCCTGATGGAGTTTATGTTATTGAAATAAATACAAAAAAAATAAAAAATAAAATCAGACCGGTTGTCGTCAGTGAACTTGAAGAGAATCAAAGTGTTTATAAACGTTTGAAAGCAAAGCTCGTTGTTAATGCAGGTTTTTTTGATCCTAAAAATCAAAAAACTGTTTCTTATGTTACTATTGATGAAAATTTAATTGCGGATCCGCTTCAAAATGAAAATCTTATAGAAAATGAAGCACTTAAACCTTATATGGAAAAAATTCTAAACAGAAGTGAATTTCGAATTTTAACTGATAAAAAAGGTAAGATTATATATGATATTGCTCCACATAATGAGCCGGCTCCCGAAGATTATATTATTAAACACGCAATACAGGCAGGCCCTATGTTATTACCTGATTTAAGGTTAGAAAAAGAATTTTTTGTTATTATGAGAAACGGAAAAATTGTCAGTGAATCCGCATCAGCTCTTCATAAATTTGCAAGAACCGCAATAGGCATAAGAGAGAATAATATTTATTTATTTATAATAACAAATGATAATCCTATGAAATTGGAAGAAGTTGCAAATCTGACAAAAGAATGGGGAATGGAAAAAGCTATGGCTTTTGACGGAGGCGGTTCAACTTCTTTTGATTCCAAAAAACTGCATATTATAAGTGAAAAGGATAATCAGGCAAGAAAGTTAAAATCCTTTTTAGTCTTGTTCAAGTGATTTTATGTAATCGACAATTGCAATTAATCCGAGTTTATAGCTGAATGCTCCGAATCCCGCAATTTGACCTATGCAAGCAGGAGCAGTCAGTGAGATTGTTCTAAATTCTTCTCTTTTTTGTATGTTTGATAAATGTATTTCAACGGCAGGAATCTCAACCGCTAAAATAGCATCCCGTATTGCAACGCTTGTATGTGTATATGCAGCCGGATTAATGACTATTCCATCATATTTTCCTTTTGCCTGTTGGATTTTATCAACAAGCTCGCCTTCTATATTTGTTTGATAGAAATCAACCTCAACATTCAGTTTATCGGCTTCCTGACCTACAAAAGTTTGGATATTATCTAAAGTCAGAGTTCCGTATTTATCAGGCTCTCTGGTTCCTAAAAGATTTAAATTGGGGCCGTTTAAAAATAATATTTTCATATTTATACCTTTTCCTTAATCAAGCTGCGTGTTTGTTGTCTTATTTTATCATCCTCGGAGAGAATTTGTTCGAGTGACGGATTTTTTATAGGCTTATAAGAATCATACACTTTTTTTGTATATTTATATATATCCGTAAACGATATTTGACCTGACAAAAATGCGAAAACAGCTTCTTCATTAGCGGCATTTAAGCATACCGTTGCGGTTCCGCCTGTTTTTCCCGCTTCTATCGCAAGTTTTAAAGAGGGAAATTTTTCATAGTCAGGCGCATAAAATTCAAATTTTGATGCTTTAATAAAGTCAAAACTCTCTGTTTCTATACCTTTTAATCTTTCAGGAAAACATAGTGCATATTGAATCGGTATATGCATACTAGGTATACCGATTTGTGCAATAATACTTCCGTCTTTATATTCCACGGCACTATGTATGTAGCTTTGAGGATGTATTACAACTTTTATGTCATTATAGTTAATATCAAAAAGATGATGAGCCTCTATAACTTCCAAGCCTTTATTCATCAATGTTGCGGAATCAACAGTTATTTTTTTACCCATTTTCCATCTGGGGTGAGATAGGGTACTCTTTAAATCGGCATTTTCCATCTCTTGAACGGAACAATTCCTAAACGGGCCTCCGGAAGCTGTTATTATAAGATTTTTTACGTACTCTCTATTTGATATACATTGAAATATTGCAGAATGTTCGCTATCAACAGGCAATAATTTTACATTGTTTTCTTTTACCGATTTCACTACGATATCACCTGCCATAACAAGTGTTTCTTTATTTGCAAGCGCTATATCTTTTTTATTTTTTATTGCTTCAATTGTCGGGATTAAACCGATTTTTCCCGAAACTGCCACTAATACCATATCAACTTCAGGTAATTGCGCAAGTTTAATTAATCCTTGAGAACCGCTATATACGGTTATTTTATATGTTTTAGCTATATTTACGGCATCTTTTTCATCATTTATACATACATATTTGGGTTTATATATTTCTATTTGTTTTTTTAACAACTCAATATTTGAGCCTGCACTTAATGCTATTACTTCAAATCTGTCTTTTAGCTTTGAAATAACTTCAAGCGCCTGAGTTCCGATTGACCCCGTTGAGCCTAATATGGTAAGTCTTTTTTTATTTCTACACTCTGCCATATATATCTTCTATTCTTACAATATCATTTTCATCAAGGATTTCACCCTGTTGAACTTCCAAAACTTTTAACTGGGAATCTGACAGATTTTGAAGTGAATGAATTTCTTCCATATTAATATCTACACTTTCACCGGAATTCAATTTTATAATATTATCACCTTTTATAACGGTTGCTTCACCCTCAAGAATTATCCAATGTTCACTTCTGTAATGATGTTTTTGAACGCTCAGTTTTGCTTTAGGATTGACTGTTATACATTTGGTTAAAAATCCCTCTCCTATATCTAAAACAGTATAATATCCCCATGGTCTGTATACGGTTTTATGTATTTCTTTTGTCTTGGAATTTTTTCCGTTCAATTTTTTATATATATTTTTTACTCCCTCGGTATTATTTTTATCGGTTACAAATACCGCATCTTCCGTTTCAACAACTATTGTATCTTTCAATCCTATTGTTGCAACAAGTTTTGATGTAGAATAAACCATAGAATTTTCAGAGCCCAAATCAATGGTTTTGCCTATAAATGCGTTACCTTTTTTATCTTTTTTTGAAATCTCATATAAAGTATCCCATGTACCAACATCTTTCCAATTTGTCTCAAACGGAATCAATACCATTTTGTTTGTTTTTTCCATCAATGCATAATCTATTGATATATCTTCTACTTGTTCATAATCACTTAATGGTATTGACGGAATTTCATCATCATAATTATTCAAAGCAAGCTTTTGGTAAATTTCGGGTGCGTGTTTTTTCAATTCGGACATATAAGTATTTACACTAAACATATATATACCTGAATTTACATAGATATTACCTTTTAATATTTTTTTAGCATCATTATCGGACGGTTTTTCTATAAAATTTGTAGCCTTTAATGCCGATGGTTCAAGCTCTGATATTTTGGTATTTTTTCTCGTTTTTATATAACCAAACTTATCTGTAATATCTGAAGATGGAGTACCGAAAGCAACTATATATCCTGATTTGGCAAGTTCAATACCTTTTGAAAGCAATGAAGTATATTCTATTCTGTCTGCAATAATTTGATCTGACGGTACTGCCAGCACAATTGTTTCGGTATTATAAATATCGGTTTTGTCTTTAATATATTTTACTGCCATTGTTAGTGCAGGTGCGGTATTTTTAAATACCGGCTCGGATAAGACTTTATATCCCGATTTACGGCAGAATTTTTGACTTAAAGTTTTTAATTGCTCCTGTATTGAGGATAAATATTTTACATTAGTTGACGTTAATATATTTTTATCATCAATAATGGTTGCTATATTAAGAAATGTCCTTTGAAACAGAGTATATTCATCATCCAATTTAAGCATTTGTTTTGGAAACATTTCTCTTGATAAAGGCCAAAGTCGTTTTCCCGCCCCGCCTGCAAGTATTACCGAATACAGTATTGCCATAACTATCCTCTTACAGACTTTAATTATACACTAAATTGATTTAGTTGTATAATGACTTTATGAAAAGTTATAAAACAGTTATTTCTCTAATGTCAGGAACATCCATAGACAGTATTGATGCTTGTTTGGTTAAAATATTTGAAGATTTAACTTTCGAGGTTATTGACAGTTACTCTCTTGAGTATCCTGATGAAATCAGAGATAAACTTTTTAATTTAGCAAATAATACAGGCTCTGTAAAAGATGTATGCCTTATGAATACGGTTGTCGGGGAATTATTTGCAAAATGTGCAAATTCTCTTATTAAAAAAAGCGGATTGAAAAAAGAACAAATCGATTTTATTTCAAGTCATGGTCAGACAATCTGCCATCTGCCGGATAAAAAATCAACTCTTCAAATCGGAGATATTTCGGTTATATCATATAAAACAGGGATTATGACAATAGGTGATTTCAGACCAAAAGATATGGCTGCGAACGGACAAGGTGCTCCTTTGGTTCCTTTTGCCGATAAAATCCTTTTCGGAACAGATAAAGGCAGGCTTATACAAAATATAGGCGGAATTTCAAATGTGACAGTTCTTTCAAATAAATGTGAAATATTTGCCTTTGATAATGGGCCGGGGAATATGCTTATTGATTATTTTATGAATAAGCTATTTAATTTACCTTATGATAAAGACGGAGAAATTGCACTTAAAGGACTCATAGATGAAATATGGCTGAATAAACTTCTAACAAACCCTTATTATTCGATAATTCCGCCAAAATCAACGGGAAGAGAACTGTTTAATTCAGAATATGCCGAAAAAATATATAAAATTGCGCCGAAAAATAAATATGATATTATTGCTACCGTAACTGCGTTAACTGCAAAAACAATTGCAGACTCTTATATAAACTTTATTTTCCCAAAAGTCAAACCCGATGAAATAGTTTTGGGCGGCGGCGGTGCATATAATAATGCAATTATAAAATTTTTGCATAATTATCTGCCTGATATACAAATAAAAACTCATGAAGATTATAATATTCCCAACAAATTGAAAGAATGTATAGCTTTTGCTTATCTGGGATATTATACGGTAAATAAGCAGCCTAATAATATTCCCTCTTGTACGGGAGCTGAAAGTTCAGTTATCTTGGGTAAAATATCGTATTAACCCATTATATTATCAAGTCCGTATACAAATTCATTTTTATCAAAAATATATCTTACAGCTAAAAGTACACCATCCATATAACATGAGCGTTCCATAGTATGATGCGACAGTTTTAATATTTGCCCCGAAGAACCGAATATTACTTCTTGAGATGCAATATATCCGGGCATTCTTACGGAATGAATGTGAATATTACCCTGAGCCATTCCGCCCCTTGAACCTTGTATAAGTTCCGTTTCCGCACAATTACCTTTCATAAAATCAGGATTGACTTGAGCCATCATCTGTGCTGTTTTCACTGCCGTACCTGATGGCGCATCTTTTTTTTGATTATGATGAAGTTCAATAATCTCTGCATTTTTAAAATATTTAGCTGCTTGCTGAGCAAACATCATCAATAATACCGCACCTGTCGAAAAATTCGGTGCAATTATTACGCCCGTATTATTTATCTTTGATAATTCTTTTAAATCGGCTATATTCTTATCACTAAGTCCTGTTGTACCAATTACCGACTTAATTTTGTTTTTTAAATATAAACTAACATGTTCAAAAATTCCCTGTGGCTGCGTAAAATCAATAACAACATCAGGTCGTTTGGATGTCAGTGCATTTTGAATATCATTTTCAATTAAAACATCAGTTTTAACGGAACACGCACTCAATCCTGCGTCTTGCCCGATTCCGACAATATCAACAGCCATAACAAGCTGCATATCCTCGGCATTTATTACCGCTTTTATAACCTCTCTGCCCATTTTTCCCAAGGCGCCTACAACTCCGACTTTTATCATTTTTTTCCCTCTCTATATCTACCTATTAATAATACCTTTTAATATCATTCCATAAAATATTATGTAAATAAATATAAAAAATTGCTTGAATAATATAGGAATATATGTTAGTATTTAATAAAATAATATAGGAGAAAATTATGAAAATTAATACCGAAGAAATCGAAAATCAAATTGTTTCTATCTCAACAGATATCTCTATTATTGACAGCCTTATATGCTTTTTAAACCTCGGAATAGAAGATAAATTTGACCTTACAAATCACGATTTGGCTAACCTCACAATAGTTATCAGAAATATGATTAAGTCTGCAAAAACTAATTTTGACGAAATTGAACAAATTTTGGATATTTAATAAATTTCTGGTAACAAAAAGACATATTGACCTTTTTTATTTAATTTATTAGTATATAACTAATACTATGATTGGAGAAAATATGTCACAGCCTTTTTCACAAGGAAATCAAATAAAAAAACGATTATCTGTGCTTGTTTTTTTAAAGGGTACAACAGCACCGCTCGTTCTATACGTTGATAATCCCATAGAATTATATGAAGAACTTAATCAAATATTGAAACTTAATTCAAATACACCTAAGCTTATCGAAAAAAATACTCTCGGGCCGATTAAAAAAGTCAGCATTCAAGCTGCACAAATTTGCGCCCTTGCTCTGCAAGAAGAACAATTTATGTAATTATTTCATATCAATCAGTATCTTGACGGTATGTTTTATAAGCCCTAATGCCCACCTTAATATTAATATTCCGCCAAGTATTCCTATTAATGAATCTAAACAGGTTATTCCATACAATTTTCCTGCAATTAATGCTATTATCGCAAATATAGAGGTCATTGCATCAGCTAAAATATGATAATATGCCGCTTTAAAATTATAATCCTTGCATGAATCATCATTTGAATGTTCACAACCATTGCAATGGTGATGTTCATGCCCGTTATCTTTACAGTGTTTATGCTCCATTATCAATATACAGGAAGCATTTACTATTAATCCGATTATTGCAACAATTATAGCTTCATCAAATTGTATTTTTAACGGATGCATTAACCTTGTAAGTGCTTCATAGATTATCCACACCCCTGTAAATGCCAAAAACAAAGAACTTGTATATGCGGCTATTGTTCCTATTTTATCCGTCCCATTAGTAAATTTATCAGAGCCCTCAAATTTCCTTGTTAATACATAAGCTATATAAGTTAATAATAATGCAAGCGCATGAGTACCCATATGATACCCGTCAGCCAATAATGCCATAGAATTTGTTATATACCCGTATATAATCTCGGCAAACATTGCTATCAAGGTAAATATAATAACAATTAAAGTTTTCTTTTCATTCTCATTCGTTAACTTATGATTAACTTCTTGCATTTTTATCCTTATTTCATATCAATGAGTATTTTAACCGTATGTTTCAAAAGGATGAGCGACCACCTGAATATAATTATACCGCATATAATACCGACCATTGCATCAAGATGAATGCAATTATATATTTTACCCAATATTAAAACAATGATTGTTAATACAGAAGTTAATAAATCCGCAGCAATATGATAGTATACTGCCTTATAGTTATAATCTTCTTTTTGACCTTCATTATGGGAATGCTCTCCACTATTATGAACATGGAAATGATGGTCTTTCATAACAAATAAACATATACCATTGACCACAAGACATATTACAGCTATTAATATAGCATCAGAAAAATCAATATTCTCGGGTTTAAAAAATCTTTGAACGGACTCAACCGCAATCCAAAAGCCTGCAAACCCAAGGAGCATAGCACTTGTATATGCTGCTAATGTACTTATTTTATATGTTCCTGACGGAAATTTAGGTGAACCCTCAAATTTTCTTGCCAATATATATGCTATATAAGTTAAGCCTAAGGTCAAGACATGCGTTCCCATATGATAACCCTCTGCCAACAATGCCATCGATTTTGTTGCATAACCGAAAAATATTTCAAATACCATTGCAACAATTGTACACAGTATTACAATCAGGGTCTTTTTTTCGTTAGTTAAATGTTTGTGCTCATGTATATCAATATCTTCCATTTATTTAGCCTCGACTATCTTTTTAAATTTGTTTAAATCTTCTATTGTATCTATACCAACAGAATTATATTCAACTACTGATGTTTTTATTTTCATACCGTAATATAAAGCCCGAAGTTGTTCCAAACTTTCTGCCTTTTCTATATCACTTTGAGCAAGTTTTGTCATTTTAAACAAAGACTCCCTTTTATATCCGTATATTCCGATGTGTTTATAAAATTTAGCTATACCTTTATTTCTTTCATAAGGAATTTTTGAACGTGAAAAATAAAGCGCATATCCGTTAACATCTTTTACGCATTTTACCATATTCGGGTCGTCTAAATCCGTTTCGGGAGTAATTTCGGAAAGCAATGTAGAAATATCCGCATTTGAATCTTCTTTAATTAATTTGATAACCTCTTCAACACAATCAACACTAATCATTGGTTCATCACCCTGAAGATTTATAATATACGAAAATTCCGGATATTTTTGAGCAACCTCTACAATTCTGTCACTTCCGCATTTATGATTTTCTGATGTCATTTCAACCTGTGCGCCAAAAGATTTTGCACAATTATATATTTCTTGATTATCAGTTGCTATAATTACACTCTCAGCTGACTTAACCTTTATTGCCCGTTCCCATACCCATTGAATTATCGGTTTATCTAATACTTTTATTAAAGGTTTTCCCTGCAATCTTTTTGAATTATATCTTGCAGGTATTATTATAGCTGTCTTTGACATTTAATCCTCCTTTTGAACAACAAAAGCTATCCACTCTTTCTGATGCATTTCTTCTATAATTTTCATATTATTGTTTTTTACAGCATCTGTTACAACTTGTTCTTTACCCTCAAGTATTCCGCTTAAAACTATTTTAGCATTTTTTTTCATTATTCGTTTTAAATCCGGCATAATTTGAGCCAATATATTATGTAAAATATTTGCAAAAACAAAATCATAAGTATTTGAAGGTAATACATCAGATGTTGCGGTGTGAAATTTAATATCATTTTCTCCGTTTATAATTGCATTCTTTTTTGCCGTTTGAATCGCAGTATCATCATTATCAACGGCATCAACAAATTCGGCACTTAACTTTTTTGCACATATTGCTAATATGCCTGACCCTGTACCTATATCTGCCGTATATGAACCTTTATTCATGTATTTTTCACAAGCTTTTACACATAATTGAGTAGTAGCATGCGTACCTGTTCCAAAAGCATTACCCGGGTCTATGTTTATTATAATTTCATTATCTTTTGAATCATATTTTTCCCAGCTTGGGCAAATAACAATCCTATCTGAAATTTTAGACGGTTTCCAATGTTCTTTCCATTTTTTAGACCAATCCACATTTTCCTGTTTTTTTACGGTTACCTGCCAACTGCCTATATCTTCATTAAATGCTTGTCGGTTTATTAATTCCTGACGTTTTTGTTTTATGAAATTTTTTACTTCATTAATATCAAGATTATCCGAAACTATATACGCCTTAAGCATATTTTCAGTCGTAGATACAAGCTCAAGGTTTTTATATGTTTCTTCTGCCGTAACTATCCCCTCACACTCATATTCGGATTGGATTATATCACACAATATATCAGCGCAAACGGGATTTATTTCAATACATACTTCCCAATATGTTTTATCACTTACTGACAAAATACACCCATTTTCCTAAATTTATTATATCTTTGCTCTCTTAATTTATCGGGAGAAATTTTCTTAAGTTTTTTTATAGCTGACATTATTGTAGATTTTAGCTCATTAGACATCATTTCATAATCACAATGAGCACCGCCTAACGGTTCTTTTATTATACCGTCAATTATATCCAGTTTAAGTAAATCTTCACTGGTAATTTTAAGCGCTTCAGCCGCAATATCGGCTTTTGAAGCATCTCTCCACAATATGGAAGCACAGCCCTCGGGAGATATTACCGTATAATAAGAGTGTTCCAGCATATAAACTCTATCGGCAACAGCCAGACCCAAAGCACCTCCGGAACATCCCTCACCCGTAATAACGGCAATAATAGGAACATTTAATTTTGCCATTTCTCTTAAATTTACTGCAATTGCAGTACCTTGTGCCGTTTCTTCAGCTTTCATACCCGGATATGCCCCCGGGGTATCAATTAACGTAACTATCGGAAGATTAAATTTATTTGCATGATAAAACAATCTCAGGGCTTTTCTGTATCCTTGAGGCTGAGGCATTCCAAAATTATATATTAAATTTTCTTTGGTATTTTTACCTTTTTGAGTACCGATAATAACTACACTTTGACCGTCAATCTTGGCAATACCGCCAATAATTGCTCTATCATCCGTGCCTTCTCTGTCTCCGTGGAGTTCTATAAAATCCGT
Organism: Candidatus Gastranaerophilales bacterium; assembly: GCA_947624645.1. GTDB lineage: Bacteria > Cyanobacteriota > Vampirovibrionia > Gastranaerophilales > Gastranaerophilaceae > Avigastranaerophilus. Next base: position 7,582 of record CANQLG010000014.1, on the reverse strand, counting down.
TGTCATTAATTTTACATAGTCAAGAAAAGTAGGTCTATCAGAATGCCTTGCTATTTGCAATCTTTGCGCAGGAGTTAAATTTGCATACAACTCTTTTTTATACTCTTGGGCTTGTTTTTCAAATGTTTCTATTTGATTTGATACGTCCATACCTGATGACTCACTTATTTCTTTTAATTCTTTAATTTTTTCTTCTATTTCATATAACGGTTTCTCAAATTCCAGTATCGTCATAAATTAATTCTCCTCGCATTTATGCAAATCTAATAATTTTGCTATTGTTGATTTTAAATCTGCCCTCGAAGATATCATATCTATTTGACCGTATTTCATTAAATAATTTGCGGTTTGGAAATCAGCAGGTAAACTCTGCCTTATAGTCTGTTCTATAACTCTTCTGCCTGCAAAACCGATTCTGGCATCTTGTTCGGCTATTATAATATCACCCAATGTCGCAAAACTTGCAGTTACACCGCCAAATGTAGGCTCGGTAAGAACTGTTATATACAATAAACCCGCTTCATTTAATTTTGCAACTGCGCAGCTGGTTTTTGCCATCTGCATTAAGCTTAATATACTTTCCTGCATTCTAGCGCCGCCTGATGCAGTTACAACAAGCATAGGGATTTTTCTTTTTAATGCTTCTTCCATAGCCAGTGTAACCTTTTCTCCGACTACACTGCCCATTGAACCGCCCATAAAATCAAAATCCATTACGGCGGCTGATACGCTATGCCCCTCAATTTTTCCGACTCCGACTATTACCGCTTCAGTCATATTAGTCTTGGCTTTTGCCTGCGCTATTCGCTTCTTATACGGCTCTGTATCCGTAAAATCCAACGGATCTGCCGTGGTTATATTATCAAATAATTCTTCAAAAGTATTTTCATCAAACAGTTGGTTTATTCGGGTTCGGGCATTTATTCTGAAATGATATCCGCATTTTGGACATACTTCCAAATTTTCTTCTACTTCTTTCCTCAAAAGTTGAGCATTACAACTGTAACATTTAACCCATAATTTACCTATACTGTCATCTATTTGCGGGTCTTGATCCCTTCTTGCAATTTGCATTTCTTTTCTTTGTTCGAACCAATCCTTTACCGTCATAAAAGATTTCCTCCGCTAATCTACTTGTGCTCGGCACAATTATTATATTTATTATACATCAAAGTTTATTATATTATACATTATACAATCGATTATACTTGATTATTTACATTTTTTCCGGTGCTTCAACAGCTATAAGATTCATGGCTGATTTTAATATTATTGTTACAGCTTTTACAATTGCCAATCTCGCATACATCAATTTCTCATTTTCTACTAGTACTTTTGAAAATGTATAAAACTGATGAAAATTAGCTGCCAGCTCCTGTAAATATTTGGTTATTAAGTATGGAGTTTTATTCTTTGCAGAATTTTGTACAACAGATTTATATTCTTCAAGTTTTAATATCAATTTTTTAGCTGTTTCAATTGATTTATCATCATTTTGTGACCATAAAATATCAAAATCTTCTTTCTTTAAGCTTTCAAATATATCATCTAATGATATTTGTTTTTGCTCTTGTACAATTTTTTGATTTACTATATCAAATTTTTGGCTGATAGCATGTCTTAGGATTGAACAACCTCTGGCATGTGCATATTGAACATAGAATACGGGATTATCATCGGTTTTTGATTTGGCTAATTCCACATCAAAATCCAATGTTGTATCTATACTTCTCATTATCATCCAATATCTTGTAGCATCAACCCCAACTTCTTCTATCAAATCATCAAGCGTTATCATTTTAGTTCTTTTGCCCATTCTGACCTGTTCACCGTTCATAACGAGGTTAACAAGCTGACCCAATAACACCTCCAATGAATCGGGATTATAGCCTAAAACTTCTATGGCAGCTTTCATCCTCGGAATATATCCATGGTGATCTGCGCCCCATATATTTAATAACAGTTCAAATCCTCGTTGAAGTTTATTATAATGATATGCAATATCTGCCGTTAAATACGTATATAAACCGTCTGATTTTTTTATTACTCGGTCTTGGTCATCTCCGTATTTTGATGAGGCAAACCATACGGCTCCGTCTTTTTCGTATAAAACACCAAGTTCCTTAAGTTTATTGATACACGCTTCAACCTGACCCGATTCATGAAGCGTTAATTCACTAAAATAATTATCAAAATGAGTGTTGAATTTTTCCAACAATTTTTGCTGCATACTCAACATCTTTAATCTTGCATATTTTGACAGATATTTTAGTGTTTCTTCATCAAAATGCCCGTTATATGCCTCTTTGATATTTCTTGCTTTATCGGGCTCTTGAGCTATAAATTCTTTTGCTGTCGGAATTAAATATTCGCCCGTATAAAAATTTTTTGCTTCTTCTTCATCAAAAGGAAAATCTATATCAACATTTAATTCTTTCAAAATCCTTATATACAATGATTTTCCCAGTTTTTGTATCTGGCTGCCCGCATCATTAATATAAAATTCCTGATACACATCATAACCGGAATATTTCATAACATTTGCCAATGCACTGCCCATTGCTGCCCATCTTCCATGCCCGATATGAAACGGACCTGTGGGGTTTGCACTTACATACTCCAAAATTACCTTTTGACCTTTTCCCTGATTATTTTTTGCATAATCTAGTTTTTTATCCAATATTTCAGTCAAAACACTATTCAGCATGGCATTATCAATTTTAAAATTAATAAACCCTGCCGCTACGTTTATTCCAAAATTATTCTTTTTTATATTATCTGCAATTTTTTGTGCAATAACAGCAGGCGCAAGCTTTGCATATCTTGCTAATGATGATACGTTTACAGCGAAATCTCCAAACTGAATATTCTTTGGAATCTCTGTTTGAAGCTCATACTTATCACTCTCGCTCATACTTCCGAGCGCAGACAATTTTATTAAGTCATCTATACTGTTTTTTACTATATTTAAAAAATATTCTTTAAACATGATTGATACCATTAATGTAATTTACACATTAATGATATCAAAAACATGTTTGTCTAGCATTGTGCCATTCGTTCTTCCAATGCTTTTTTTATACAAATGGAATATACATCAATATTACTTCCAAATGTATTAAATCCGCCAAGAAGATACTTCAATTTTTCTATTGTATCTTCCGATAATATAGTTTCCGTTTCCATCATATCCTCGTGTTTTTTTTCCTTACAATAAATAAATTCCCTAATAATTGTTTTTTTAACATTAGGGAATTTATTTTTTAAGAAAATTTTTTAAAACTGGAGTTCAACAATAGAAGAAAATAAATCTGATTCGACAATAATATTGTCAATGTTCTCCAGCATTTTCCTAACTTCCGAAACAACGCTTTGATTCAAAGCTAAATTTTCATTCATAACTACACTCCTTCAATCTGATACTTTTTCTATCGACAAAAAAAAATAAAACTTTAGTTATGTTAAAAAAAGTTTACATTTATATTTCCAATTTATAAAATTTTGTACTTATTATTTAAATTGAAGCTCATAAAATATAATTGAAGCACATACTGCCAAATTTAAAGATTCTACATTATTACACATTTTTAAACTTATATTTTTATCAGCAATTTTAAGTATGTTTTCACTAAGTCCTTTAGCCTCCGAGCCAAACATAATTATACATTTATTTATTTTTGCACAATCCGGCATGTTAATATTATTTTTATTCGCCGGTGAAGTGGAAATTATCGCATGCTGAGGAAAATTTTCTTTAATATCTGAAATATTTTTTATTTGTGCAACAGGAATTTTAAAAAAATTTCCCGCACTTGAACGTATTACTTTGGGTGAATATAATTCTACACAGTCACCAAATAATATAATTCCTTCAATACCAAATGCACATGCGCTCCTTATTATTGTTCCCAAATTTCCCGGGTCGGATATATTTTCAATAAGCGCTATTTTATTAAGTTTAAAAAAATCTTTTTTATTTACGTATTTTTGTTTAGCTATTGTAAGAACTTCGCAAACTGAAGATGTTGTTGAAATTTTTTTCATTTCTTCTTCAGATATATATTTAATTTTAGGTAAATTAATATTCAATTTTTTTACTGAATATATATCAATGATTTCAATATTTGAGTTAAGTATTTCCTCTAAAGGTTTTTCACCTTCAGCCATAAAAAAGCCCGATTCATCCCTGTATTTTTTAAGATGCAATTTCTTAATCTCTTTAATTTTATTATTAGAAAGATTTTGCATTACAAACAAGCTCCAGCTTGCCATTTCATATAATAGTATTTTTCATAATCATTTAGTGCGGATAGTTCAACCAGTTTAATTTCAAACGGAAAATGCGAAAAACTGTTCATTACAATTTTATCTTCATTTATGGAAGCATAAACCGTATTTTCCAACCTAATGCCGCCCCAACCTTCTTTATATACACCAGGTTCAATAGAAAAAACCGTATTTTCTTTTATTCTTGACTTAGCAGCATCAGAAGAAGATACCCTTGGCGGAATTTCATGTACATTTATACCTACACCATGACCTGTCGAATGAGAAAATGCATAATCATCCGATATCGATTTTTTTATTGTTTCTCTTGCTATTTTATCAATATTTGAATATGCAGCCTTTTTATCATAGTTATTATAATATGCATTTAAAAATGCTTTTAAAACGGCAGTATAAGCGTGTTTTTGTTCCGAAGACGGGTCACCTTTTACAAATGTTCTCGTGGTGTCTGTTGCATAACCGCCCTCATAATATCCGCCATAGTCTATCAATAACATATCACCGTTTTGAACTAATTTTTCTTTAGATGGATTTGAATAATGTACAACGGAAGTATTATCTCCGGCTGCAACTATCGGTTTAAAACTCAGTGATAATGCGCCGTTATCTTTCATTGATTTTATCAGTGCTTCATAATAATCATATTCCGAGTATATCGTATCTGATTCCAACATATCGTACACTACTCTTAATGCATTATCCGCACGCTCAAAACATTTTTTTAAATGGTTAATTTCATTTTCGTTTTTAATTGTTTTTATTAATTTTAATTGACTTGAGAATATTTTATTGGAAGCATTTATTAATTTATAATCATATATTGATAACTGAGATTCATCTATAAATAAATCCGTTTTATCAATTTGTTTAACAGTGTTCTCATATTCCGACATAGGAAAAACTTTAAATTTTTCACCTATATAGGGCAAAGCACAATCTGTATATATTTTAACTTCTTCATCACTTATTACTGCCTTTGCAGGAAAAACAGAAGAATATTCAAAATCATAAGAGCGTAAATTTGTTAAATAAGCAATATCATCAAGTGAAGTAACAAGTATATTAAATTTACCATCGGCGCAGGCTTTTATTTCTTCAAATTTTTCGTCGGGAGTTTTTCCTGCTATTTGAATGTCGACAGAAAACACTTTATAATTAATAGGTTGAATTGAATTTTTTACATATTCAATAACAGGGTCATAATTAAACAGTTTTATAATAGAATTTTTTGACTGTAAATTCTTTGATAATTCATCATAAAATTTTTTGGAAGTTTTATAAGAGACCATACCAAGTTTGAAATATGAGGGAAGAAGTTCGGCTAAAGCTGAAAAATATGTTTTATCAAGCGGAAGTTTTATAACTTCTATAAGTTCATTATCAACCTGACTAGAAGCCTGCTGATGATATCTCGGGTCCACAAAAAGGTATATTTTATCTTTAGTAAAAAGCACCTCACCGGCAGAACCAGTAAAACCTGTTAAATGATATCTTGAGTTTAATTGCAACAAATTATATTCGACCAAAAACTCATTGGTGGAATTAACGATTAAACCATCTATATTGTTTTTTTCTATGAAATCTTTTAAATATATAATTAATTCAGTATTCATGATTCTTTTTTATCAGTTAAATATATTAAATGATAACCGAATTGAGTTTTAATAGGATTAGACACTTCACCAATTTGCATAGAGAAAGCAGCATCCTCAAATTCTTTTACCATTTCACCTTTTGTAAAATATCCGAGATCACCGCCGTTTTGGCCGGAAGGACAAAGTGAAACTTCTCTTGCCGCCTGAGCAAAATCTTTACCTGAATCAATTTGTTCTTTTAGTAATCTAGCTTCCTCTTCAGTATTTACCAAAAGGTGGCTTGCTTTAACATAAACACTCATAATATCTCCTTTCAAAGAAGTATATCACGTAATGTTTATACAGGCAAAAATTTTCTTCAGATGTTTTAAATAAAATATGAATATAAAAGGCATACAACAATATTATACTTCCCCCGTACAATCAATTAACAGAATCGCAAATAAATCAACAAACCCTATTATAAAAACATCCGGTTTATCCTGCGATACTTTTGAAGTGAGTTTTGGCAGAGAAATAAGTACAAACATATTTAACGGAAAAGGTAAATTCGGAATTAAACAATATAAAAAACTTTTACCCATAGAAATTGAAACATTAGAGATACTTTGTAATTCCGATAAAGCAATAAAAGAAGCCGTCAAAGAAAATTTGGATATGGCCCTTATTTTAAAAGACAGTCTTGATGAACAATACGGGAAAAATAATTATGTTTTTGTTTCAATCGGAAGATCTCCGACCGGTATTGCAAGAGCATTTGAATTTATGGGAACAGAAACGAAATATCTTCCGATTAGCGGATTAAGAAACTACCCCTATTACGGTATGTTAGTTGCAGGGGCTAAAGGTTTGAATGAATATGGCAAATTCCTTAATTCACAGGGTATTTCTAATAAAGATATCGGCAATTCTGAAAAGCAATACTTATTTTTTGACTATACATATAAAGGAACAACATTAAAATTATATGAAGAATTGATTAGAAAATACTATGATATTAATCAGCCTAATATGCGTTTTATAAGTCTTAACAAAAGATTAGACCCTATAACATATGAAGATGTAAAGACACATAGGGAATTTAATTATTATTTATCAAAATACCTTATTCATTCCGGCATAGAAAAATTCGGAGGAATAAGTGAACTAAATATAGAAAATCTTCGGGATATAAAAAAATGCAAAAAATTTAGCACTACTACATCCCAAATGTACAACTTTCTTCTAATCAGAGAACTTGATAAACGAGGATTATTAAGAGAAAATCCTAATAATAAAAAATCACTGTAATTATTATATTTCAAGTATAATAAAATCATGAAAAAATTATATATTGAAACACTCGGATGCCAAATGAATAAATCAGACAGTGAAAGAATAGCCGGTATTCTTTCTCAATACGGTTATGTTGAAACAAATATTGAAAAAGAAGCTGATTTATTCATAATAAATACCTGTTCAATAAGACAATTATCGGCAGACAAAGCATACAGTCAACTTGGGGTATGGGGAAAACTAAAAAAATCCCGACCGGAAATTAAAATTGGTATATGCGGATGTGTAGCACAACAAGATAAAGATAATATCAAAAAACGTGCGCCATATGTAGATTTAATATTCGGTACTCATAACATTTATGAACTTCCTGACCTGATAAAAAAAATTGAGAACAATGAAAAAATATGTTCCATCAGGACTAC
>CANQLG010000013.1 GCA_947624645.1 Candidatus Gastranaerophilales bacterium | reverse complement strand
CCCCCCCCGCAGAGTTTTTAGCATTTTGTGCCGTGTAATTTTCGTTTACCATTTTTTTGTCCTTTCATTTTATCTTATAATTTGCAAAGATATGATTTCATTTACAATTAAAATAAATCATTTTTTAAATATCTGAACTGTTTTATCTTTTTTATGTGATTGTAACTATCATCTATAACTTTTTTTTCTGCCCGTGCCAGTCTTATTCTCTTATTTCTCATGTAAACAGCCCAAGCTATGCCCAAAATTTGTTTGGGTAGCCAGCTTTGTGCCATTATTCTGTGTTTTTTTATATTCCATTTTTTGACAAAAAAGTCATTATATTTATAGTTTAATAATGAATTCAAATTATAATCAATTATTCTGTCTAAATACTCTCTTAAAAGCAGACTTCTCTTGGAATACATTCCTTGACCGTTAAAGTTCCATACTGATTTTATGGTGTCCGAAAAATAACATTTTCCTTTTATAAGATGTAAAAAATATAAATAATAATCGGAAATTACTTTTAATTCGGGATATTCTTTATCATAATCTTCAATAACTCTTCTGTGAATTCTTGATGAGGGGTGCAAATAAACATAATGGTCAAGACTTATATCTTGGTTTCCTTTTTTTAATTTGTATATGGCATGGGGCTGAGAGCCTTTCCATGTTCTTGATTTGAATAAAAAATCATTTGCAAACGTTACATAATCACTGTGTGTTTCCATAAAATCCAGTGCTTCTTCTATTTTATCATCCGTAAGATATTTATCATCACCGTCTATAAAACACCAGTATTTTGAATTTAAAGACTTTATTGCTTTTGCAAAATGTTTACCAAGTGTATTTTCTTTTTGCAATACATATTGTATTTTTTCGGGATATAATTTCATATATTTAAAGCATACTTCGCTTGTTTTATCGGTTGATGCGTCATCACATATTTTTATTAAATACGGATATTTCGTTTTTTGGTTTAAAAGGCTTAATATGCAATCTTCAATAGTATTTTGATGATTGTATGTTACAAGTACAATTGTAAGTAATGGATTTTTATTTAATCTTGCCAAATCCGCTTCATTAATTTCCGATATGTATTGATTATAGTATTTACTTGGTTTTTTAGATTTTTTTTCAATATAAAATTTAATCTTTTCTTTATTTTTAACTGTAAAATGAATGCCAAAAAATGAATATCTTCTTTTATAACGGTATTTATAGGGATTGTTTATATTTGAAACCTTAAAAAATTTAAATTTCTTTTTCATTTACAATACTTCTCCGATTTTTAATGCAGGATTTCCCAGCATATAACAGTTATCTTTACAGCCTTTATAAACTGCACTTAAAGGTGCAATCTTGTTATTATTGCCTATTTTTGCACTTGGAAGTAATACGGAATTTACCCCAATTGTATTACTGTTTCCCACTTTTACATTTCCCAGGATCTGTACTCTCGGAGCGAAAAAATTAAAATCTCCAACCCTTGCATCATGTCCAAGAACAATATTTCCGTTCAATAAGTTGCCATTGCCTATTTTAATATGCGGGGATGTTATTCTGGTAGCATTTATAACATTCCCTTCACCGATTTCTACATATTCATTAATATAAGAATTGACTGTTATTAAGTTGTACAGCTTAACTCCCATATTTTTTAAATCATCATATATTTTTTTTCTTAAATTAGGATATCCTGCCCCTATAACAGCATATTCATCATCTTGGAACTTGTGTTCTGCAACTTCGCCCATATAATATTTTTGTAAATTTAAATAATCAACGGTATGCCCATATCCGCCATGACCTAAAAAACCTGCAAATTCTATATCTTTTCCTGATTTTTCCAAATCTTTTATATAACAGTAACACTCTCTTGCAAAACCGTTACCACCTACAACATATATTTTTTTCATCTTACATATACCCGCAATCTATTACATAATTTTGTGTCGTTATCCATTTTGCTTTATCAGAAAGTAAATAAACTATCATATTTGATACATCAGATACTTCACCAAATCCCATCGGATATAAATTCGCTTTAGTTTCTTTTAATCCCAAAATACCTGAAGTCATTGAAGTTATAACATCAGATGGAGAAACGCAATTGAATCTGATTCCTTTAGCTGCCTGCTCTCTTGCTATGGATTTTATAGAAGCAGCCAGCCCCGCTTTTGAACCCGAATAAGTTATCATGCCCTTATCTGATTGAAGCCCTGCTATTGATGAAATAAAAACGGCAGATGCGCCTTTTCCCGTATTGTTTCTTTTATCTGCGAACCCTTTTGCCATAAAAATCGGAGCAAAATAGTTTATGTCAAAAATTTTTTTCATTGCAGATAAATCCAATATTTGCAGAGGTTTAACTTCTACGATACCTGCACAGTAGGCTAAACCTCTAAATTTCCCGTATTTATTTTTTAATTCTTTGACATAATCAGGCAAAGTTTCAATATTTTCCGTTAAGTCTTTTATTTCAATGTGCATGTTCTCGGGATTTTTACATTTTTCTTTCATCTTGTTTAAACGTTCTTTGTTTCTTGCAATCCCAACAACAGTCGCCCCAAGTTGATTCAATAGTAAAGCCGTTCCTTCTCCAAGGCCGGAAGAAGCACCTGTTACAATAATTACATCTTCTTTTGAAAATGATATCATTGGATATTATCCCCTGCCAAATTTATTAAATCTTTAACTAAATGAATATCTTTCATTTGATTAAGGGTAATTTTAACTCCGAAATTTTTATCATAATATGCCATAACAGCCATTTTTGATAAAGAATCCCATTCATCATAATCATCTAAAATATCATTTTCTTTAACAGCTTCTTCTCTTTGAAGTACATCTTCAAGTCCCAGTAAAAATTCTTCTTTTTTCATTTTAATCTCCTTAGTTTGTAATTTTTTCTTTCCAGTATTTTATATATTGTTTTCTGTCTAAAAAGTCTTCTGGTTTTTTAAACATCCTTATTCCCGAGCAGTATATTTTATCGGTGTTAATAATACAAGAAGCAACAGCCAGTCCGTTACCGAAGCCGCTTGCCAATATTCTTTTTTCGGTCGTTTGCATTTCTTCTTGTATATTATATGAAATTGCTATCGGTATAGATGTTATTGATTGGTTTCCGAATGCTTCAAAGGAATAATAAGGAGCTTTTTCATCGCTAAATCCTAACTTTGAACTTAGTGTCTGCACTATCTGCTTATTTGCCTGATGAAGCATTAAATAATCTATATTTTCTCTATTAAAACCAAAATGCTTCATTAAATCTTCTATATTTGAAGGAACGGCATTCATGGTAAAATCAAAAACGGCTATTCCGTCCAAGTGTAAATCAACAAGCCTTTCTTTATTTCCCGCAGGAGTTGTTAAATATTCAGTAAGCTCTTTATCGCTTTCATCATATAAAAACGGCAGACGATAGCCTGATGACGGTTTAATTATAGCTTCATACCCATTGCTTTGAACGGTTATATTAAAATATGACTTATTTATTTCATCACTGTATTCTAAAAGAGTTGCACTGCCGCCGTCGCCGAAAACCGGTGCAACGTTTCTGTCAGCAGGATTTACTCCTGATGAGGGTGTATCACCTGCCAGCAATAATATTCTTTTTGCAGCCCCTGATTCAATTAAGGCACTTGCTACATATAAACCGTATACCCAGCCCGTACAGCCTTGACGAATATCAAAAGCCATACAGTTTTTACTCAATTTTAATTTATCATGTATATAATATGCCGTAGCAGGCGATGAGTGGTCGGGACGCTGAACTACGAATATTAAAGCGTCAATACTGTCTTTATCAATATTCATCTCACTTAAGAGAATTTCACCGGCATTAATACATAAATCCGAAGCGGTTACTCCTTCATCAACAACATGTCTTTTATAAAAGCCTACTATTTTACGCATTCTGTCTATTTTTTTTATATTGTTTCCGTAATATTGCGCTTCATCGTATATATTTATCTCTTTTTCAGGTACAACAGTACTTATTCCTTTTATTTTTACATGTTTAAATTTTGATAAGCCCATACTATCCTCTTTTTTTAATGATTTTTTCATCTCCGGTTATTCTTTTCGGATTAACACCTTTCTGCCTTATATTTGACCTCAAATTCTTGCTTTGTAAAAAACCTTGAACCGGGGCAATTTTTTAAGCAGTTAGTATAACAACCCTTTGCAAAATCTTTACGGAGGCGTCTGTAAAATTTATCATTAAATAATTTCTCTACGTTTAATAATCCGTTTTCAATAAAATCTTGAATATAAATGTTAGATTTATATCCTCTCCAAGAGCAAAAATCCAATAATCCGCTTGTTCTTAATCTTATATGTTTCCAAGGATTTGTACATATAATTTTACCCTTTAGTTCTTCCTGATGATATGTTACTCCTGTCTTTTCTTCATAATATGTTAACGGTTTTTTATTGTATTCTTTATATTTTTCAACTTTTTGTTTGTAATTTTCATAATAATCAAAATCTTTAGCTAATTTCCATATATCGGAATATTTTTCTTTTAGTTCTTCAATACTTGTATTTTTAACTTTATTTTCATATTCTTCTATATTGCATATCGGTATAAATAATTTGAACCCTAAAATCATCTTCTTTTCCAAAAGTTTTGTTAATTCAATTAATGTAATCAGGGCATTATAAAAGCCTTCCTTATCTTTTACACTCAGACGTTCGACACTGTTTTCCTTAGCATCAAAAAATATAATTACTTTTTGAATACCAAGTTGTGCCGCCATTTTTATAAATTTTGCGGTATTGTGATAATTTGAGGAATTTAATACGCACGATATACTGGGTTTAAACATACTTGTACCATTTTCTTTTAATACGTCAAGATAATGCTTAATATTATTCATAATAAGAGTGAATATTCCGTCTTTTTCCCAAACCGTTTTTTTGTAGCTTTCTTCGTCAACGGCATTAACTGAAAAATTTACGTTAAATAAATTTTTAGCAGCCATTTTTGCCCAGCGATCAGTGAAGGCGATACCGTTAGATTCCATAAAAATATTTATATGCGGATAATTTTGAGTAATCCAATTCAGGTAGTTATAACCTTCTGCGCCGAAAGTTATTTCTCCGTATGTTGGAACTAAATGCTGTGTATAAGGATAAATACTTTTAAAAGTTTTATATACCCATTCTTTTGGCATTAGGTATGTGTTTTTATTGTTAACATTGTGTACATAGCAAAATTTACATTTGCTGTTACAACCGCTGTTAAACATCAGTTGTAATGTTATATCCTTGGGAATACCGACATATAAAGAAGAATCGTGCATAATTTTATAGTCTTCAATTTTTTGTTTAAGCGATTTTATTCCGTCCTTTTTAAATTTTATTTTTGCTCCCAAAACTGTAACTACTTTGTGTGTTTTTCTATCATCATTTTTTACAGAAAATACTTTCTCTAATACGCTATTTCCCATTATACCCTCGCATGTGTCTGTTTCTTTTCAATAAAATAATAATTACATAACTGCGGAATTAATTCAACATGTATTACGAAAATTATTACGTTAAAAATTCGTTAAATTACGGTGTATAAAAGTTGTTCTTTTGTAAAAAATAAAAAAGAGGTGACAATGTTACAGAATACACTCGGCGAAAAAATTCGTAAAATCAGAAAATCTAAAGGGTTGACTCAAGAACAGCTTGCGGAAAAAATCGGTATTGATAATAAACATCTGTCAAGAATTGAAAAGGGCAAGCATATGCCGACTTATAATATAATAAAAAAACTTGCCAGGGTACTTGATTTTGATATTTATGAAATTGATGAAAAGCCCTTAAATGATATAAATCTTCCCGATAAATTTTTTTTGAAATCCTTAAATATTCTAAATTCAGCAAAATCGGATATAGAGAAAAAATATTATCTTGAAGCTCTTCAACACGCTCAAAAAGGATTAAAAATCGGGAAAAGTTTGCTTTAAAAATTATATTATGTGAAAATAAATAAAGTTAAAAGGAAAAGGAACAAACATGAATAATATACCGGTTGAAGACCTTAAAAATATTGCTCGGGGGGGGGAGAGAGAGAAGCAAAGACTTAAAAATATTGATTTCTTAAGAGTTTTAGCTTGTCTTGCTATTATAATTTTTCATATTTTCAGACCTGAATTTATGTATATGAAAAATTTTCACGACATTGATTTATACAATTCTTTAGTAAACATGACAAAAGACGGACAAATAGGCATTGAATTATTCTTTATAATTTCAGGTTTTTTCTTTGTTTATAAACTAAATACTAATTATTCATTGTTCGAATTCATAAAAAACAAAATCATTCGATTTCACCCTGTATTAATATCAATTATCATAATATCATTTTTAGTGTCTTTAACGGGCATTATACAATGGGATTTTTATAAAAATTTATTTTATATATTCTGCTTGCCCGGAACCGGATTAGTTTATAAATCTTATCCGACACAAGTAGATCAATTTTGGTTTTGTTCTTCATTAATTTGGGTTTTAGCTTTGTTTTTTTATTTGAGAAAAAATTTCGAAAAAAAATCTGTTAATTTGTTTATTGCAATTGGAATATTTTTTGCATATTCACTTATTATACAAACTCAATGCGGAGCTTTAACTAATACAACCAAAATTCATTACTATATTTTTATCCCCGGACTGCTTAGAGCATTTGCAGGTATCGGCATAGGATATTTTATAGGGGAATGGTACATTAATAACATTGATAAAATAAAACAAACTACCTGCAATATATATTCCGTTATATTTTTAACAATATGTGAATTTATATGCATGTATTTTATGATTAATAACTTATTTCTTCACAGAGTTAACTGCCGCAATAAGCTAATATTTGTAATTGTATTTACAATTACAATGATTCTGTTTTTATATAAGAGAGGACTTATTTCCAGACTTTTGGATAAAGATATTTTTGTAAAACTTGGGAAATATACATATTCATTATATATGGTGCATATTTTTATTTTATTTCTTTTTAGGTCATTATTGTGGACAAAACATCCGTATTGGGTACATTGCCATCCTGTATTAAATCTAATTACAATTATATCGGTAATTCTTGTATCCGGGGTTATGCTATATTACATAATTGAAAAACCTGCTTCTATATATTTAAGCAAAAAATTCATAAAAAAGCCGTAAAACAATAATAATCAAACTGCCTGCAATTGCTTTTTAAACTGCATTTCATACAGCGCTTTATATTTACCGTTTTCAATTTTCATAAGTTCTTCGTGAGTGCCTGATTCAACCAGTTTGCCTTGGTTTATAACAATAATTCTTTGAGCATTTTGAATGGTTGATAGCCTGTGAGCAATTACAAAAACTGTTTTATCCTGCATTAAATTATCAATCGCTTTTTGTACAACGGCTTCCGATTTATTATCTAAGGCAGATGTTGCTTCATCAAGAATTACAATAGGAGCATTTTTTAAAAATGCTCTTGCTATTGCTACACGCTGTTTTTGACCGCCAGACAACAGCATACCCCTTTCACCTATTTGAGTATTTAAACCTTCTTTAAGCGTTGCTATAAATTCATCTAAGTATGCCATTTTTATTGCTTGATTTAATTCTTCATCAGTTGCATTTTTTTTACCCAGCATTATATTTTCTCTTATAGTTCCCGAGAACAAGAAATTATCCTGAAAAACAACAGCTATATTTTCTCTTAAAGATTTTAATGTAAAATCCCTAATATCAGCTCCGTCTATTTTAACTGCGCCCGATGTTACATCATAAAATCTTGGGATTAAACTTACCAGTGTTGATTTCCCTCCGCCCGAGTTGCCTACTATTGCAATTGTTTCACCTTTTAAAACATTTAAATTAATATTATCCAGAACTTTTTTACCTTTTATATACTCAA
Organism: Candidatus Gastranaerophilales bacterium; assembly: GCA_947624645.1. Classification (GTDB taxonomy): domain Bacteria; phylum Cyanobacteriota; class Vampirovibrionia; order Gastranaerophilales; family Gastranaerophilaceae; genus Avigastranaerophilus. Next base: position 47,567 of record CANQLG010000013.1, on the reverse strand, counting down.
AATTAACATTTTCAAATGTAATATTGTGTTCAATATTTTTAAGTTCAACAGCGCTTTCTTTATCAAGTATTTTTGGAGTTGAATTTAATATATTAAATATACGTTCAATAGCCATAAACGAAAGCTGAACTGCATTATAGTTCTTTCCTATATCCTTAACAGGTGTGTAGAGCATAATTAACGCTGTAATAAATGATACAAAATTGCCTGCCGTTATTTGCTTGGTAACAATTAAATGGCTTCCGTATCCTATTGCAAGACCTATTCCAATAGAAACTATAACATGCATCATCGGTGACAGCCAAGATGTTCTTTGTACCATCTTTATTTGCAGGGTAAATAAATTTCTTAAAGTATCCGCAAATTTATTTTTTTGATATTCCGCTAAGTTATATGAAATTATTGTTTTATTCCCCGCAAAGCTTTCATTATACGAGGTTATAACTTTTGAAGTTGCGGCAGTTGATTTATCCACAACATCTTTGATATGTTTTCTGATTTTTGTAAGCGGTAATAAAGCACATCCCAGCACTACACTTGCTATAATAGCAAGCTGCCAGGAGTTATAAAACAGTACTCCAATCAGAGAAACCGAAGAAAAAATTCTTGATACAAACACCTTCAGATTATTTAAAAGCCCATTGCAGGCGGTATCTGCGTCATTATTAAATCTGAAAACTATATCGCCCGATTTTTTTCTGTCAAAATACTGAGTTTCAAACCGGAGCATTTTTTTATACAGTTCAAATTTTAAATCGGCTGTGATTTTTCCGCCCACCCACGTGTTTAAATATATTGCCAGATAATTTAATACGCCTTGAATACTGGTAAATGCCACAATCCCAACAGGTATATACCAAGGGGAATAAAGCGTTTGCTCGACCATAACAATATCCATATACGGTTTTAAAGATAATGCAATTACTGCGTCAAGCCCGCCTATCGGTATGCAAATGAGTACCGCCATTAATCCCCTGAATGAATACGGTTTGACAAACGGCCACATTCTTGAGTAATTTATATAAAATTGTGATTGTTTAATTTTATTTATTATTTCCATCATATTTTCACTTAAACTACATATTTATATTATACTATGAAAAATTTTCTGAATTGATTCTTCAAGAGAAACAGAGGGTATCCAGTTTGAATCTTCATAAAACATTTTAGAATCCATTAAACATAATTTATCTGCTTTATCTTTCGACTTAGAAATAATTTCTATTTTTTTATTAATATAATCAAAATAATTTTTTATTATTTTTGCATATTCTGCCATTGTTATTACATTTGCGGAATCTGAACCAAAATTATATAAAGGCTTCCAGTTATCAATATCCGAATTATTAACAAATGCATATAATCCGTCTGCTGCGTCATCTATATCCATATATCCCAATACATTTTTATCGTTTTGAATTTCAATTTTGCCTGTTTTATTAGCATTATCAATTATTTTATTTATAACTCGCTGATAATATTCTTTACCTATAAGACTTGCCAGTCTTATACTTGTATGTTTAGTGTTACTTTCTTCTGTTAAAGCCAATCCTATTTTTTCACAAGCGATTTTGGCAAAAGCATAAATATCCTCGGGCTTCAAATTATTTGTTTCCATAGATGGAATTTCCCTGTAACTTCCATATACGGATTGAGAAGAAATATTTATTATACCTTTTACTTTTAACTCAATTGCTTTTAATACCAGAAATTCATAAAATTGCATTGCCTCATACAAAGCTATTGTATCTTGCGAGCGAGGAAATGCACAATTTATAATAATATCCGTATTTTTTAATATATCCGTTGTAATTAAATCGGTATTATTAACATATTTTATACCGGTTTGTTTATTCAAAAGCGAATTTATGTTCCTTGTCGATGAAACTATATTATAATTGCCGTTTATCAAAAATTTATTAATTAATTTTTGCGCAAGTACACCGCCCGCACCTGTAATCAGTATATTTTTATATAAAGATTTATCCATTTTTTTCCTCAATTTTTTTATTAATTAACATATTATGATTTTGTGTCGATGTAATATTTATCAGCTTTTCAATTTTTTTTTGCAATAAGATATAATGATTTTCGCTATTTGGTACTATAAATATTCTTATCGCTATTTGTGCCAATTTACCCCACATATCATCAGAGATTGTATCATTTTCATCATAGCTTGAAAATATATCAACAATGCCTTCTTGTTTTTTTAATTCGTCTATACCTGATATTTTTTCAATAGTTCCGGGCTTTATAAGACAGCTTATATTGTAGCTTTTTTGCTCAATAAAAGGATTGATTTTTGATATTTCGTTACCTGCGCACATTTTACCTGTCAGTGCATAATTAATCATCATCGCTAAAGGATTATAACCCGATACATTTTCCAGAAGAATATATTCAAGGCTTCCCGTCAATCTGAAGCCTGATTCATAAGGAATGCAATTGCCGTTTTCGTCAATAAAACATTGTATAAACATCATTCCGTTTTTAATTTGTAATTTTTCAAACAATTTAACAAATTTAGGGTGAGTTTCTTCATAGAACTTTTTGCTGTACGGGCTTGGGAAAGTGTAGCCTGTCGGAAGTTTTATAAATCCGTCTTTTACATTTGCAATATGTCTATCTCCCATCAGAGTAAAATACGGTTTACCGTCAGCAAATAAATAAAATACCGTTGCTTCTTTGTAATTTAAATATTTTTCCAATAAATATTTTTTACTTTTTGAGAATTTTAAAGCCGTTAAAATACCTTGCTGCAATTCTTCTTCATTATTACAGATACAAATGCCTCTTGCACCTGAATTATCAACGGGCTTAACTATTAAAGGAAACTCTTTTTTATCGGTTTCTTTTAAGTCAGCAACATAAGGAATTCCAAACTCATTAAGATAATTTTTAAAAACCTGTTTTTCCGTTGAAAATTTTAATTGTTCATTGTTTGTTATATAGCAAGGAAGTTTTGCTTTTTCACATATTTCTTTATATGCGGGAAGCAAAGAATCCGCAAAACCCGTTAAAACTCCGTTTATATTTTTCTCTTTTATTAATTTAACCGCAGAATCAACATCAACGGCATTTATCAGAAAGCTTTCATCCGCAATTTTTTTAGCGGGAGAATTTTCATAATAATCTATAACATAAACATAAGCTCCATATTTTTGAGCTTGTTTAACAATCTCGCTTTGAAATTTTGTTGCCCCCAGCACCAGAAGTTTTTTACCTTGCCAATTATACATTTATTTCTTTCTATTATTATATTCTTCTATAATATCTGATATATCAAGCATTTCTCCAAGTTTATAATCCCACTCAACAGGATTGTATGTGCTTATACCCCCCCCCGGGGTAAAAGTCAGTTCTCCCGCATATATTTTGTCTTTAACAGGATTTAAGTCAACTCTTACAAAAGGAAATCCTTTTGATAATTTTCTTGCTATCTGAACCATTTCGTCAAATAAAATAGGTTTTTCAATTTTTGATTCTTTATTTCTTATAAAATTATTATATTGAATATTCAAATTTTCAAAATTCATATTATAATATGTCAATTTTTTTTGTTTTGCAGTTCCCCAATTGTTAGCTATATAAAACAATTTCGGTTCTCCTTTAAAACAGAAAAATTTATAATCAGAATCATCCCTGTCAAATTCATCTATATATTTTTCAATTAACAATTTTGGCTCTATATTTTTATATGCACCGTTAAAATTATAATAATAAATACCATTCCATATCATTAACCACTCTTTCATTTCGGAATTAAGTTTTTTTATATCCGTTTTGGATTTATCTTTGATTATTTTGACTTGAGTTCCGTCTCCGCCCCAATTTGTTTTAATTACAAATTGATTAGGAAGTTCGTCATAATTTATATCTTCAACCTTATCATATACTTTAATTAAAGGAACTGTATATCCTTCTCCCAACCTTTCTTTAACGAAATCTTTAAATGTTATTTTATTACCTATTCTTGCAATTTCGGGGTTTTCATTGTAATAATGCAGACACAGCCATAATATTTTTTCATTAAAACTTTTAGGATTCTTTAAATTCGGATTATATACATTATCTCCGAACATAAATCTTTGACGAATTATAATTTCTTTTATATCCTCAAACCCTAATTTTTCTACAAGATAATTAATTGTATATCTGAACCTGTTTTTTTCTTTTGTTAAAATCATTGTATTATAATTTAACTTTTTTTCTATAATTTTATCAGCACCTAACAGGGTATTTGTTTTATCAGACAATTCCTGTTCTAAATTTTTGTTTTTATCAATTAAATTATTAACTTTATCGGTTAATGTTGAGTATTTATCAGTTAATGATGAATATTTATCGGTTAATATTGCATATTTATCGGTTTTTGTAAATTTTATACCAAATAAATATAATACTTTTTTATATTTTTCCTTTTCATATTTAAACAGTTTCATAATAAATCCTTTATTGTCTTTATAATTTTATCCATTTGTATTATCGAATAACGTGAATCGACAGGTAATGGCACCATATTATTACATAAATAAGTTTCAAAAGTATTTAATCCCTTAACATCCCAATACCTTGCAACATATATTTTGTTTTCGATTAATTTTTTTCTTAAATCAGATTTATTTACCAAAAAAGGATAAACCATCGGAACATCATTTTTTGAAATGTCTATATTAAGTTCGTTAATACTTTTGAAGTGTGAATGAAGATAATTAAAGTTTTCAAGTCTTATATTTTTATCTTTTTCATAGTCAATACCCGATAAAAGTTTTTGAGTTAATTTTGACATATATTTAACAGGTTCAAGCGAGAGTTTCTTCTCATTTTCCAAAAAATCGGAATATGCTTCATCAGATGATAAATCAATCCTTTTTATAAGATGAGAAAATCTCAAATGCGAAGTATTATCCGTAGGTATTTCATCTTTTATTGTTTTATTTGAATATAAATAAGCACCATCAGGTACTCCAAAAAATTTTCTTGCGGAATTAAAACAGGCAATTCCTTGTTTTTTCATATAAAATGAATGCGCATTATCTGCAATTATGTTTTTATATTTATGGCACATTTCATCAACATTTTTTCCGTTAACTCCATAATAGTTAGAATACAATATAAAATCATTTTCATTAAAAGAGACTCTGGGGAATAAATTTTCATCAATTCTGTAAAACTTTATTTTACAATTTTCTTTTTGTATGGCTTGCCAAACAGTTGAACAGGTATAAAACGGAATATGAATTTCTTTTATATCAAATGCCCTGATAACATATCTTAACGCATTTCTGGCATTATTAAACCTTAAAGCATCAGTAAAATATTCTTTTTTATTTTGTATTTCAAGTTCTTTAAAACCGCCTATTTCTTTATAATTTATTGTCATCATTCCCCTTATATTCAAATATTATGTCATATAATTATATTTTCATTATTTTTGGAATATATTTTTATTATTCCATTCTTCTTCTTCCCCCCCCCCGTGATATTTTCTATAATAGAGTTAAGTTTTGTACTATTTTCAGCATTAACAAACACTCTTAAAGCAACCTGATTTAATGTTCCATAGGCCGACGGAGGAATTGTTTCTCCTTCTGATTTATTTTTAATAACTCTTATAACTCCATCCATTTTTTGAACCTCCTGTATGCCCTCATAATGGTTAATTGTTGCGGGTCTTACCAAAAATGTTATTTGCGCTGATGAACCGTTAAAATGAGGATTTATTTTTTCTGTAAGCTTATCATCGCCAAACTTACCCGTAATTGCATATTCCGTTAATAATTTCAAAGGGTTATATCCGCACATTTTTTCCAAAATTAAATGTTCTTGTGTGCCTGAAATCCTAAAACCTATATCATAAGGCATTATGACATTATCTTTGACTATTGATTGAATAAACAGCATACCGTTTTTTAAACCCAAATATTGAATTGCTTTTTTCATTTTTTCATCAATAGTTTTTTCATATAAATCAAGATATTTGGATTTCCATATATAAGCAATAGGCAGAGGAATTACGGCATTATCAAACTTTTTAACAATTCTGTCTGCGACAGAAGCCAAATAAGGTATAGAGTCTTTTATAATATATACTATTGTAATTTCTTCTTTGTTTTCAATATATTGCTCTGTTATTACTTCTTTTTTATCCGAGAATTTCAATGCTTCTTGAAAATTAGTTTCAAATTCCTTTTCATTGTTACATATTCTTAGTCCGTATGAGCCGGAACCATCTACCGGTTTTAATATAACAGGATACTCTTTTTTATCTTCAATTCCATATTGCGGTATTGTAGGAATTTTAAATTTTTCAAATACTTTTTTATAATAACTTTTATTTGAAGCATTCAACATTGTTTGTTTATCAACATAAAAAGGTAAATTTAATTTTTCGCACACCTCTTGGCATCTTGCAATATTAAATTCATGAACCCCCGTAAATACGGCACTGACATTTTCTTCTTTTGCCCTTTTTACTATTAAATCGACATCGGCTGTCGAATATTCCCAGCATTCATCTGCTACTTGCTTTGCAGGGGATTGCTCCTTTGGCAGGTAATCGCAAACTATAACATAAAACCCTAAACTTTTTGCATAAAGTGCAATATCTAAAGACCCGACAGGTTTACCGCCTAAAAGAAGAAATTTTTTCATTTATCCTCTCCTTATTTTATTAATTGCCGGAAACTCTACTTTTAAATCTCGCAAATAGTCTTTTAAAAATCTGCGTTTTGTTTTAATTTGGTCTTTCTTGACCCCGAAAGTAAAAAATGCTTTTAGTTTATAGAAAAATATTTTTCTTTTCAGCATACTGTAATTGGCTGCTTCAACTGTTTTGTTAGATATTTGCCTTATTGTACTTATAAGTATTTCTTCATAATAATCTGTTTTTCTTGCATAATTCCAAAACATATTCCCATGTTCATAATACGGAGTAAGCCATGGTTTTAAATTCCCTGCAAAATGAATTAAACCGGGATTTTTTTGTGCATCTAAATATTGTTCTAATACCTCTTCAGTATAATATTTTTTATTATTTTCTATGGTTGTATTTGCATAATATATGTGATTCCATCTTATATTTATAAGCATTTTCCCGCCGTCGTTATATAATACGTTAAATATATCTTGGTCAGGGGTAATTAAATAATCAAGCTTCTTCATTGTTGAGATAAATCTTTCTATCATATTAGTCTGTCTCATAGACTCAAGATTCATAAGAAGTACACCTGAATTGAAATATTCATTCATATCTTTTAGTTTTAATATATTGTCATAAAAAAACTTATCAGATTTATTCTGATAATAATTCATTAGCTGCCGAACTGTAACGCAGACACCTATTTCTGCATCTTTCATATCCGTATTGTATAATTTAGCTATATCATCATTTAATAAAATATCAGCATCACAATATAAAACTTTGGAATAATTACTTAAAATTTCGGGCAAAAATACCCTGTAATACATCTCTCTGCCCCAATAATGATGAGTATAAAATTCTTTCCAGTTATATTTTGCCAAATAATCTGCTATTGTTATAATTCTTAAAGAAATATTATCTTTATTATATTTTGAAAGTAATTTCTGATTATACGGTTGAATATTATTACATATAATAATTATATCGTAATTATTATCAGATGATGAATTATCAATTAAAGATTGAATTGCAACCGATAAATATTTTATCCAGCCATCCGGAATAATAAAACATACGGCCGTATTATTTGTTTGAAACGCAGGGTATATCTGTTCCATATTTCATCATATTCCTTTCTGTCCAATTGATAAGATTTAATTCTTTTTTAGTATAGGGGAAGTAACTTAACTCAATTCTTCTAATTTCAGACCAAAGCTTTCGTTCTAATTTTTTTCTTATTCTAAACTTATAATATAAATAATAAAAATACCAGCCTAATTTAATCCCAAAATGTTTTTTCATAAAATTCAATGTTTTTTTATTTACCTGAGTGGTATATATTTTATCATATTTAAATCCTGATATTTTATTGCAATTATAAGGTCTTAAACAGGTTATAGCATATTTTTGTATTTCAGACGGCAGTTTTGACCAAGTCCCTTCGCCAGTAATATTATATACAGACATTATCTCATTTATATAATAACAACTGCCGTTTTCTAAATAAGCGTAATATAAAAAAATATCACGCATTTTCATATTCTTATAATTTTTATTCAAAAGAAATTCCGATCTGTATATTAATGCAGATATATGTAAATATTGATAATTTTCCAAAGTTATTAAATTGTCTTTTATATTTTTATTTACAACAGGCGTAAGTTTCTTTTTTGAAATATAATTTAAGTTGGTATTATGGCCTACCATTATGTATTGCGGATTATTTTCTAATATATCCAGACACTGCTCTATCTTATTTTCGTTACACCAATAATCATCACAATCAAGAATACAATAGTATTTTGTATCTATTTTTTTCATGATGGCAGGAAGAGTTTTACATCGTGTATTTTTGCTGACTGTATATAATTCTATTTTATCGGGATATTTTTTTACATATTCCTTACAAATTTCTAAAGTAGCATCGGTTGAACAATCATCCAAAATCTTAATTATATATTTATACTTTGTTTTTTGTTCCAATACACTTTCTATTGCTTTTCTGATAGTGTTTTCATGATTATATGTTACTAACAAACAAGTCAAATCATACATTTTTCTCAACTCTCCTTATACATTGTTTTGAAATCAGCAGTTTTAATATGTCTGGCTGCTATACAGTTTTTCATACAGCCTTTGTAGTTACCTTTTCTGAAATTACGTCTTAGTCTTCTACGATATTCATCATTAAAAAGTTTATTCCAGTTTATTGCTCCGTTTTCCATAAAATTATATACATTATAAGAATCCTTATATCCGATGAATGAACAAACGGCAAGTCTCCCATCTTCTCTTATTCTTAAATGTGTATCCGGATTTTCACAAATCATTGTACCGTTATAGTCATGTTGATTGTAGCAGTTACCTGCCATTTCAATATAATAGCTGTATAAAGCTTTTCCTTGCTCTTTTCGTTTTTGCGTTTTCGCCTGATAGATTTTATACGTATCAAAATCTTTTACTATTTCCCATATATCCGAATATTTTGCTTTTAAATCTTCAATACTCATTTTTGCCACTTTTTCTTCATATTCGGATATATTTTTACACGGCATATAAACACGGAAACCTACTCTTACTTTATCCAATAAAAGTTTCTCTAATTCTAACAATGTCATTAATGAATTTTCAAAATTTTCTTTATCTTTAACCTGCATACTGTTAACAGAGTTTTCTCGGCAATCAAAGTAAAAACAGATTTTCCAAATACCAAGCTCTAAAGCATTTTTTATAAATTGCAATGTATTTTGATAATTTGTTGAATTTAAAACACAAGTAAAACTCGGCCTAAACTCAGACAGATTATTTTTATCTAAATCTTCAATGTATTTCTTTATATTTTCCTGCACTCTCGTAAAAATTCCTTCTTTATCCCAAGTGGTTCTCCTGTAACTCTCTTCATCAATACCGTTTATAGAAAAATTTACACTCATTAAATTATCAATAGCAAGTTTTCTCCATTTCTCATCAAATGCAATTCCGTTACTTTCTACGTGGATATTTATATGATGATATTTTTCATTTATAAATTTTAAATATTCATATCCTTCCTTTCTGTGGGTTATTTCTCCGTATGTAGGAAATATTGTTAATGTTTTCGGATATAAGGGAAGCAGCTGCTTATATACTATATCGGGATTTATAATCCTGCTTGCCAACCCTTGTTGATGATATATTGTACAGAAATTACATTTACAATTACAATCATTATTAAAGCAAAGCTGTAAAACTATATTATTCGGAATACCAACATCCAAAGATTTATCATGCATAATTATGAAGTTTTCAATTTTTTGCTTTAATCGGTTTATTTTTTCGTTTTTAAATTTTATTTTATCTTTTTTGCATTTTATTTTTAAACCGGCAACTGTGATTATTTTATGTGTGTTTCTTTCATCATTTTTTACCGAAAAAATCTTGTCTGTTTTCATTTCGTCTCCTCTTTCTATTGAGGAGACTTATTATTAAATTACCTCCCCAATTTATTTTCTAATAACTCGTTTGTACAATATTGACGGCTGAATTCTGCCTGCGACAATTTTCGTGTAGCAGGACAATTCTTCATGCAGCCAAAATACCCCCCCCCTATGAAGTTTTGGCGGAGTTTTCTATGGTATAAATCATTAAATAATTTAATGAAATTAACTTTATCTTTTTCTATAAAATTTTGTATTCTGTAATTATCTCTATATCCTCTCCAAGCACATATTTCTAATCTGCCGTCAGGTCTTAATCTGATATGATTCCAAGCATTTTCACATACCGATTTATCTTTATATACTTTTTGATGCCAAGTAACACCGGTTAAATATTCATAAAATGTCAATACTTTTTTCTTTTTTGCTTTATATACTTCAAGTCTGTTTAAATAAGTTTTATATACATCTAAATCTTTGGCTAAATCCCAAATTTTGCTATATTTTTCTTTTAGTTCATCAATTGAAATATCTTTTACTTTTTCTTCGTATTCATTAATATTTTTAACTGGCATAAAAAGCCTAAATCCTATACGTACTTTATCTTTTAGCAGCTTTTCCAATTCCAATAAGGTAATTAATGCTTTATCAAAATTTTCTTTATCTTTTACCGATAAATTGTTAATATTATTTTCTCTTGAATCAAAGAAGAATATAATTTTTTGCAAATGCCATTCTAATGCCATTAACACAAATGCTTCAACATTTTGGTAATTAGTTGAATTTAAAACTGAAGAAATACTTGGTCTAAAGGCTGATAATCCGTTGGCATCAAGCGCATTTATATATTTTTCGATATTGTTATGTACTAATGTATAAATCCCGTCTTTTTCCCAAACTGTCTTTTTAAAGCTTTTCTCATCTATTGCATTAACGGAAAAATTAACGTTAAATAAATTTTCAACAGCCAGTTTTCTCCATTTCTCATTAAATGCTATACCGTTAGTTTCTATAAATATATTTATATGCGGATAGTTTTGCGAAATATATGAAAGAAATTCATAACCTTCTTTTGCATAGGTTACTTCACCGTAGCAGGGAAGCAGATTTTTTGTTTTGTTATATATCGGTTTAAAATACTCATATAACCATTTATCAGGAATGACTTCTCTGGGTTTATCAAGATTCATATAGTTATTACAAAATTTACATCTGCAATTACAGTCGTTATTAAACATTAATTGCAAGGTTATATCGTTTGGAATACCCACATATAATGAAGGATCGTGCATTATTTTATAGTCTTCTATTTTTTGTTTAAGGTTTTGTATTCCGTCCCTTTTTACCTTTAATTTTAATCCTGCTATTGTTATTATTTTGTGAGTTTTTCTGTTATCATTTTTTACCGAAAATATTTTTTGCGCGAAGTTCATTAGTTTATTTCTCCAATCATTAATCCAGATTTTTTATTATAATATTTGCTATTTTCTCTGCATCTTCAGTAGCTAAAGAAGGATATAAAGGCAGGCAGGCTATTCTTAACGATATATTCTCCGATATAGGGCAGCATTGATAATCTTTATGGTATGGAAGCAGATTTAAACTGGGGAAAAAATACCTTCTGGGGTATATTTCTTCTTTGTTTAACGCTTCAAATACTCTTAAAAGTTCACTTTCCGATTTAAATACAACAGGATAATATGAATAGTTGTATTCTAAATCTTTTTGCAATTTAGGTCGTTTTAACCGTCCTTGAAGCATACTGTCATATAAATTGCAGATGTGCATTCTTTTTTCAATAATTTCATATATATGAGGCAATATGCTTAAACCCATTGCCGCGTGCATTTCAGATTGTTTTGCGTTTATTCCCAAGCAATAGTGTTCATCGCCGTTATGCCCGAATCGTTTTATTAAATCCAGTTCTTTTTTTACTATTTCATCTTTTATTATGCAGGCTCCGCCTTCAACCGTATGGAAAAGTTTTGTCGCATGAAAACTTAAGGTGGATATATCTCCGTAGCTCACAAGTGACTTGCCTTTATATCTTGAGGCAAAAGCGTGTGCCGCATCATATATAACTTTTAGATTATGTCTATCAGCTATTTTTTGTATGGCTTCAACATCACAAGCATAGCCAAATACGTGAACAGGCATTATAGCCTTTGTTTTAGATGTTATTTTTTCTTCAATTTTATTTGGGTCAATTGTAAAATTATCAGGCTCAATATCAACATAGACGGGTTTTATTTTTTCCCACATTATAGCCGATGTCGTTGCTACGTATGAAAACGGTGTTGTTATGACTTCCCCGTCTTGAATATCCAATGCTCTTAATGCCAATTGAAGCGCAATTGTTCCGTTTGTTACGTATTGAATGTTATCAATTTTTAAATAGTCGCATAATTCGGCTTCAAGTTCTTTTACGATAGGCCCGCCGTTTGTTAATTGGGCATTATTAAATACAGCATTAACATATTTCATATACTCCTCTAACGGAGGCATATATGACTTTGTTACAAATATTTTTTTATCGCTTTTCACTTGCATAAAGGTTTCTCTCTGCTTAGCTCAAATACAAGTTTTCTTTTATGTCCTACCGGTATTTTAAATAAACAAATCGGTTTTCTGTCGTAAAATCCAAAATATCTTTCTTCAAAATTACTCAGTATTTTTTTGTATATCTTATCAAGAACAATTGTATTTTTACAGTTTTTAATTCTAAATGCCGTTACAAAGTTAAGATTTAATCTTGTTGCAAAAAATCTTGCTAAAAGATAATTATATTTAAAATTTAGAGTTTTATTTAATTCATATATTCCTTTTGCGGCACTATATCTGTTTTTGTACGAGGTTTGAGAAGAATATTTTCCTTTTTGTGTGTAATTATAAACGCTCATTACTTTATTTATATAATATAAATTACCTTTTGTAAGAATATAAAAAACGCTGGTTACATCATATATAATAAGTTTTTCATTTCCCAATTCATCAAAGTTTATGCTTGATGTTCGATAAACCCTTGAAGATGTATGCGGTTCTATATAATACTTATTTGTGAGTTTTTTCTTAGGCAGAGTGTATATTTTCGTCGGTGAATTAAGATAGTTCTCTGTTTTGTTTTGATTAACATAATTACGCAGTGTATTATGGGCACACATTGAACAATCGGGATTATTTTCCAAAATATCAATTTGAGTTTGTATTTTATTTTCGTCACACCAATAATCATCGGTTTCTAATATTGCAAAATATTTTGTTTTAATTTGTCTTATAACTTCTCTGATATATTTGCCATCCATATTAACAGGATTGATTATTGCCGTTATTCTCTCAGGATATTTATTTGCATATTCTTTTACTATATCTGTCGTTCCGTCGTTTGATGCATCATCAAGCACTATAATTTTAAAGTCAAAATTCGTTTTTTGATTTAGAACACTTTCTATTGCCCCTCTAAAAGTGTCTTTATGATTATAGGTAAAAAGTATTGCAGTAAATATATTTTCCAATTACCTTTTTACCCCCCCCCCGTTAATATTTGGCAAATGCCTTTTATACACTTTAATTTTACCAAATAAATAAAAAGCTTCTGTTTCTATGCTTTCTTTGATTAAAAAAAGAGTAAGTCCCAATAATTTAATGTGTTTTTTCTCTGCCGTAAAATAGCCGTCTTTAATGGGCATATTTTCTTTTTTGGCGAAAGCTAAAACTTCTCTTTTTGCGGTTATTTTATCTTCTATGTGTTTTTTTGTTTTAACCGTATTAACAGTAGAATCGGGATTTTGCCAGTAATAATAATGAATATCAGGTACAGTTGTTAATTTATTCGCATAATATACGGCTTTTAAAGAGAATAATTTGTCCTCACAGTATACGCCTTCCGGAAATAAAATGTTATTTTTTATAATATATTCCCTTTTATAGATTTTATTTGTGGGACACTCATTTTTATGAAGATTGCAGGCGTTAAATTTATCCGTTAAAGTCGAAAATGTTTCTTCCTTTTTAAAATGAAGCCTAGGCTTATATTTTATATTACTTATTCTGACATTTATTGCACAGGCTATATCTGAATTATTGCGTTTCGCAGCTTCGTATAATTTTTCATAATAATTTTCATCCACCCAATCATCAGCATCACAAAAGCCCAAATATTCGCCTTTAGCTATTTTTATACCTTTATTTCTGGCAGCTCCTTGAAGTTTATGCTCTTGTTCTATAATTTTAATCCTACCGTCATTTATTGAAGCTTCTTTTACACATTTCATTGAATCATCTGTTGAGCCGTCATTGACAAATATTATCTCTATATCCTCTAATGTTTGATTTACCAAATAATAAAGACATCTGGTTATATATTTTTTCGCATTATAAACGGGAATAATTATTGATACTTTCGGTGAAATACAAGCGTTTTTATAATTGATTTTACTTAAATCAAACGTTGGTAATTTTGTATCACCTACTTTATTTATCAGTTTTTTAATATTATCAATAAACATAAGAAAATTATATCAAAAAAACATTTTGATAAACAAAAAATCCCCCCCCCCCGTCAGATATTTGTATATTCAACTGAAAATATATTGTCTTATATGTTTTTCGGCATTTACAAAATGTAATATCAAATTATATTAACATACTCTTTTTGTGTGTTCTTTTCTCAATTCGCTAAAAGCCCTTTGCTGCAATTCCGTTTCGTCATAATCTTTCGGCGGTTCAACTGGAGTCTTAAATTCAAATCCATATTGAAAAGCCGAGGGAACTTGCGCTACTATTTGTTCATATTCTCCATGGAGTGAGTTTACACAATGCGAAACACCCTCGCCTACTACTGCTAAATCACCCTCTCGCAATATTTCAACGTGGGTTCTTCCGTTTTTTACAACATTTAATGCTGCTTCTCCGCTCGTTATCAAATATATTTCACGCTGGCTCTTTTTTTCTTCGTTAGGATGCGTATGCAATTTCTCTTCACGGCGCAATTGAGGCATTGATACGGGGCTTTCTTTATCGTATTGTACCATTGATATGCCGACAGACGGAGTATTCTCCCCTAATCCTGACATTTCGGTTGAATTTGTTACCCATGCCGTCTTTTCTTGTGTCCAATTGTTCAATTTATTATTTAAGTTATATACCGCCGCATTTTCATTTATAAATTTTAATCCGCTTATATCATAACCCGTTATATTTGTTTTTTTCCAATGTTCAACTATTTCAGCTTGTTCTGAATCATTAAACCCGTTTTGTACAAGCACTTTTCTTAATTCTTCTTCATTGGCATAAAGGGTTTTCCAATATATATATTCGGTCTGTTTTTGAGGTTTATATAATATACCCGAATCCTGCATCTTTTGTATCAGTTCTTCGTTTAACCCCTTTTTATCTGCTCGTATTGAAATTTTGGTTTCCAAATGCGCCTGTCTTGCCTGCTGTATTATCGGAGTTATCATTTTTATTTCCTGCTCATTCAGCCCCGCTTCTTTTAATACATTTTGCATATATTTTACGGTATATAATTTTCTAAACCCTATAAATCCGTCCTCTTTAGCTTCTATTATTCCCGCCGAGAACATTTTATCCAAACATTCTTTGGCGCATTCTACCGCTTTTTTATCTTCTTCTCCCAACATCTCACGTTTTTCATATAAATCATACACAAGATTATTTTTTGACTGCCATTTATCTATTGATACGGATTTTAAATATTTTTCATCCCTTAATCTTTCCGGAAGCATTATATTTGGTGTAAATTCTCCGTTATATACATGGGCATTATAATATCTTAATTCATCAAATTTATTTCTTATATTTACATTCGCTGCATTTTTGTTATGTCGTTCGTACCAACCGTGATCTTGCTTGGTAATTATCATAAAAGGATATCCTTTTTTTACCTCTATCTTTGCTTCCGTATCCTCTTTTAATAACACTGCCGAATTTTCGTCCAATGGTATTTCTTTATCATCTATATATAAAACGCCTTCAGCTTTCTTGGGAAATACTATCTGAGTATCATAATCAAATTTTTTGTGGGTATTTAAAAATTTTATCGCATCAGTACCGTAAATTACCTCTGTTTGAGTTTCAAATTCAACTAAATACGAATTATTTTTTTTAATTTGATCGATGGGGATATTTTCTTCACGAGATGTAATTAAATAAGCCCTTTTTATCTTAGGCGCATTTCCACTGAATGAAATCGGAAGAAAATTTGCACTTATGTGTGAAGCATTTATATTTTCTATCGGCAATTTTTCGGCATAACCGTTTAAAGGATTTGAAGCTCCCCCATTTTGGACAATAGCAGGCTCAATCCTTTGTAGTGCATTATTTTTACCTGTTTGTGCATTAATCGTTTCAGCGCGCATACATATACCTTCACTTATATAATAAGTTAAAAATTATTTTGAAATTGATTTTTTTATTGTACATAATTAATTTTTGTAAATGAAATTATTGTAATATAATAGTTTTGAGATAGGGGAAGAAATATGGATAAAACAGAATTACTACGGGACGATATAAAATATATTTGGCGTCCTTTTACTCAAATGAAATCTCTTGAAAATGAGAATAATAAACCGATTATTATAAAAAAAGGCAAAGGCATTTATCTTGAAGATATTGACGGGAATAAATATATTGATGCAGTATCATCTTGGTGGGTTAATACACTCGGACACTCAAATAAAAGAATAAATAAAGCAATATACAAACAATCAAAAAACATAGAACACGTTATTTTTGCAGGGTTTACACATACTCCCGCCATTGAATTTTCAAAAAAACTGGTTAATTTAATGAATAATAAATTAAATCATGTGTTTTTCTCCGATAACGGTTCAACTGCTGTTGAAGTAGCATTAAAAATGGCATATCAATATTTTGTATTGAAAGGTCAACCTCAAAAACGTAAGTTTATTGCGCTTAAGAACTCCTATCACGGTGATACATTGGGTGCTGTTTCTGTCGGCGGAATAGATATGTATCACAAACTTTATAAACCGCTCCTTTTTGAAATAGAGCAGGCTTTAAGCCCATATTGTTACAGATGTCCGATGAATTGTGACAAACAATCCTGCAATTGCGAATGCCTTGAGTCGGTAGAAAATATATTAAACAACACAGCAAACGAGATTGCCGGAATTATTATTGAACCTTTGGTTCAGGCAGCAGGCGGTATGATTATGTATCCGCCAAAATATATTACAAAACTGAGAAAAATTTGTGATAAATACAATATACTTCTTATTGATGATGAAGTCGCAATGGGATTTTACAGAACAGGTAAACTCTTTGCATACGAACACGCAGGCATTGTACCCGATATAATATGTGCCGCAAAAGGTATAACGGCAGGTTATATGCCTTTATCTGTTACGGTTACAACTGATGAGATATATAATGCTTTTTATGATGACGATACAGACGGATATAAAACTTTCTACCACGGTCACAGCTACACTGCGTACCCCTTGGCATTGGCTGTTGCTCTTGAAAATCTTAAAATCCTTGAAGAAATGAATATAGAAGAATATCTTAAACCTAAAATAGCTAAATTTTCAAAGGAGCTTGAAAAATTCCGAAATCATAAAAATGTCGGTGATATAAGGCAAACAGGTATGGTTTGTGCAATTGAGCTCGTAAAAGATAAAAAGACCAAAGAACCGTTTAATTATGAAGACGGCATAGGCAGAAAAATTTATCTTGAGGGATTAAAGCTTGGCGCTATCCTTAGACCCATGTGGAATTGCATATATTTTATCACGCCATATATTATAACCGAAAAACAAATAGAAAAATTAACCGATATCGCATATAAATCACTGTTGAAAGTGCTTCCGGATAAGGAGTAAATATGGAATATTTTATTACGGGTATTGATACGGATATAGGAAAAACTTTTGTAACAAAGGGATTAGCTCTTTCGTTAAATAGCGTCGGCAAAAAAGTCGGAGTATATAAACCTTTACAGTCGGGGGCAAAAATATCCGGCAGTGAACTAATCGCACCTGATTTGGATGCCGTAAAAAAACTTTGCCCAAATATAAACACAAAATGCTCTTATCTTTTGAAAGGAGAAGTTTCAC
Source organism: Candidatus Gastranaerophilales bacterium (assembly GCA_947624645.1). GTDB lineage: Bacteria > Cyanobacteriota > Vampirovibrionia > Gastranaerophilales > Gastranaerophilaceae > Avigastranaerophilus. The sequence continues at coordinate 29,406 of CANQLG010000013.1, read as the reverse complement.
CCGCCCTAGCAGCTAAATTGGCAGGAATTAATATTAATATTGATAAAATAAAAAATGATTTTATTAATTTTTCAAAAGAAAATGATATTACTTTGGTTGAGGGTGCGGGAGGCATTCTAGCGCCAGCCGCAGAAAATATGCTTTGCGCCGATTTAATTAAAGAGCTGAATATTCCGATAATTATTGTAACGGTACCTTTTTTAGGAAGATTAAATCACACTTTGCTTACAATTCATTACGCAAAGTCAGCGGGAATTAATATTAAAGGAATTATCGTAAATAAAATCCCGAATCAATCAGAGGATTTAGCCGTAATTAATTTTATAGACGAGCTTAAAACATATACGGATGTTAAAATTCTGGCTTGCATAAAGGAAATTATGAACTCAGACAAATCGGAAATCATTAATCAGTTTAAAAACATATTATAGCGGATTTTTTATGATTTTTCCGTTTTTTCTGGGATAAAGCGCTGATGCAGGTTTTAATTTTTTAAAAACAAGCAAAACTCTGTTCGGGCTGTCTTCTAAGGGGAGTTTATATCCTATTTTGTCAATCAATTTTGTATTCAACATTTTAAGCGCATTTGATGCATTTTTAAGCTCATCCTCCGCTTTTATTGATTTATACGCAACAAAATATCCCCCAACTTTTACATACGGAACCGCATATTCCAATATAATTCTTAATTCCGCCATAGCTCTTGACACAACCATATCAAATGAATCCCGCATTGTACCCGGCAGATTTTCAGCTCTGGAATTTATTGCTGTTATATTTTTTAAATTCAGCTCTTGTGCTATTTTATCCACTATATTTATCTTCTTTTTTATTGAGTCTATTGCCGTTATATTAATATCCCCATAATAAACAGCCAGAGGCAAAGACGGAAAACCTCCGCCTGTTCCGATATCCATTATTGTTTTTATTTCTTTTTTTTCTTTTATAAATAAATTTAGAGCTAGACTGTCATATATATGTTTTTCAAATAAATATTTTTCATCGTTTTTACTTATTAAATTTACATCGTGGTTATACATAAGAAAAATTTGCTCAAAAGATTTCATTAATTTTTCTTGCTCATTATCTAAAATTATATTTATATCACTCAAATTGTTATACACTAGCGTTTTTTCTTTATATCCTCCAGTATTTCATCATAAGCACTTTGCCCCAGAGTCATTTTGATTCTGTCTGATTTTTTTTCAAGTCTTATTGCAAGTTCCTCTGATATGCTTGCAGGGTCAAAAGTCTGCGCAAGTATATATGATTTTATTGCTTCTTTATAAGATTTAAGCCTTAAATGATAATCGCCTATTGCTTCATAAGCAAGTATTGTATATTCCATATCCTCGGATTTTTTAGCGTATTGTAGCGCTTGTATCAAGTAGTCCAACGCTTTTGATGAATTTTCTTTTGCATATATTTGTGCCGCTTTTGAATACGAAAAATATAAACCCTCCGTATTATTTATCTTTGTATCCGCATCTATTGCAAGTTCATAATACATCTTTGCCGCATTCATATTATTACTATCGTATGAAATATCCGCCAAGTTAGAATATGCATAAGCTAAATTAACATTAACATTGATATCGGCAGATACTTGAATACATCTTAAATAATATTTTTGAGCCAAATCTAAATTGTTTATTTCATCAAGGAGAAGTGCATATTTATAATAACACTCCGATAATATACCGGCATCAGAATTTTTTTGCGCTAAAGTCACTGCCGATTTAAAATATTCGGCAGCACCTTTTATATTGTCATTTCTTTCTTCCAATTCTGCCAGCTCTATATATACCTTGATTTTTATACTATCCGACGCATTTCGTGATTCCGTAATCTTATTATATATTTCTTTTGCTTTTTCAAATTTGAACACTTCAATATATATATGAGCTATTTTTATAAGTATATCATCCGCATCTTTATCGGATTTTGATTTATATATTTGATAGACTTTCTCATATAAACTTACTGCTTGGTCAATATCTTGTATTTTTTTATAACAATCTGCCAGTTTAAGGTATATAATCGGTTCCGTTTTCTCAAAATCATCTTCATTTTTATATGTAAGAGCACGCCTGTAATATAATATGGCATCATTATATTTGTATATTTTCTCGCAATCTTCTGCCAGCTTAATATAATCAGATATACTGTCGGGAATTAAATTTTCAACATTATTATTAGTTGACTCCGGTTTTATTTCTTTTTGTTCTATATCACTTACAAAATCTTCTTTAACAGGTTCATTTACTTTGATACCTGTATACAAAGGTTTATCATTAGTTATTTTCTTAAACTTATCATCTCGCAGTTTTGCGCTTATAATTTCCCTTTTAGCCCCATGCTTATTTTCTTCCGTTACATTATATCCGCTTGATTTTACGTAACTTAAATACGGCATACCCTGATTATCTTTTGACCAAGGAGTAGAAGATTTTTCCAGCTCGGCTTCAAGCATTTCTATTTGTTTTCCGTGATATGCAATTTCCTGCCGCATTGTTAACCTTGACAATAATAATTGACGTTCGAACGGCTTTAACGGTAACTCTTCTTCATATACTTCTTTTATAAACTTATGCATCCTTAATTTTGTCATAGAATTAAGGTTTTTGAGGTATTCCTGTTTTATATAATCTTTTAAATAATATTTATCAAATTTTTCTGTTATAACTTGTTTTTGAAGTAAAAATTCAAGGTCATCTTCTTGAGCTATATACTGATTAACTATAAAATCACTGCTTACACCATGTCTGATAAGTGAAAAAAATGCCATTAATTTTATAAACTTTTCACCTGATACAGATAAAATTTTTGATATTAAATATTCTAAAAAATTATTTTTCGATTTTTTATATTCTGTTGTAAAAGCTCCTAAATTTAATCCTAATAATTTCATTATCATAACGGATAATTCCAATAACAGATAATGCCCTCTTGTTATTTTATAAAGTGATTCTATATCATATTTACTTCCCGTTATTTGATTTTGCTCTATATAATCATTAAATTCCGCTTCCTGTAAAGATTCAAGAGTGTACGATTTAACCGATGCCGATGACATCATATCAGCCGCTTTAAATGTTCTTGAACAAATAACTATTTTTATACGTGCAAAATGTGATAAGTATAAAATAAAATCCAGTATATCTTTTTGAGTATCTTTTGAGCGCATATTTATTTCAAAAGAATCAAAAATAAACAGCATAGGTGCTTCACAAGATTTTATATAAGCATTTATTTTCTCCGAAAAAATATTAGTTTCAACCTTTGGAAGCGTTATTTTTCTACTATTATGATATATTGTAAAATCCTTGAATAAAGATAATAAAATATCATCACAATTTATTGCTTCCTGATATGAATTTTTAAATACCAAAACTTTATCTGAAATAAATTCAGAAAGGCAATCAGCTGTATAAGTTTTTCCCGAGCCCATAAACCCATTCAGGATAAATATATTATCATTGGAATTTAAAAACTTTATTATATTAGCCAACGCTTCAATATTGTGATTTAAAATAAAATTCTTTTCTTTAAAAGCAATATATTTCTGAAGATCGGGAATACTAACACTCCCATCCGTAATAAAAGATTTAAATGTATCATTTAAAAATTCATATTGCATAACATTATAATATACTAAATTCCATATTTTTATATCTGTTAAACAATGTATTTATTAAAATAAGAAGAGAGGAAAGCAAAAGCCCTCCTCTCTTAAAATGTATTATTTTAGGTTTATACCCCCTGGACTACATCATGCCGCCCATACCGCCCATACCTGACATATCAGGCATTGCAGGAGCTGCTTTCTTTTCAGGAATATCAACAACGGCTGCTTCTGTTGTTAACAACATGCCTGCAACAGATACTGCGTTTTGAAGCGCACTTCTTGTAACTTTTGCGGGGTCAACTATACCTGATGCAATCATATCAACATATTTATTTGTCATTGCATCATACCCTTCATTAGTTGTAAGTTTTTTAACTGTTTCAACTACAACTTCACCTTTAACACCCGCATTATCAGCGATTTGTTTTAAAGGAATATATAATGATTCAAGTAAAATTCTGAAACCTACTTTTTCATCATCGGTAGTATATTTAACAGTATTAATAGATTTTTCTAAGTCTTGCATAACTCTTATTAATGCAACACCGCCGCCGGGGACTATACCTTCTTCTTTAGCAGCTCTTGTAGCATTAAGAGCATCTTCAATCCTTAATTTTCTTTCTTTTAATTCAACTTCGCTTGCGGCACCAACTTCTATAACTGCAACACCGCCTGATAGTTTTGCTAATCTTTCTTGAAGCTTTTCTTTATCATATTCGCTGTCTGAAGTTTCAATCTGACGTTTTATTAATTTAACTCTGTCTTCAATTGCACGTTTTGTTTCATCACCTACAACGATAGTTGTATCATCTTTGGTAACGGTTACACGTTTTGCCTGACCTAACATTTGAACGGTAACATTTTCAAGCTTAATGCCCAGTTCTTCTGTAAACAACTGACCGCCTGTTAAAATAGCGATATCTTCAAGCATTGCTTTTCTTCTGTCGCCAAATCCCGGAGCCTTAACCGCAACTGCTCTTAATACTTTTCTCATTGTATTAACAACTAATGTTGCTAAAGCTTCACCCTCAACATCTTCCGCAATTATTAACAAAGAACGACCGTCTCTTGCAACCTGTTCAAGAACGGGAACCAAATCTGCTATTAAATTGATTTTTTTATTTACGCATAATACATAAGCGTCTTCCAAAACGGCTTCCATTCTTTCAGCATCGGTAACAAAATAAGGAGATATATAACCCTTATCAAATTGCATACCCTCTACAACCTTTAAGTTGGTACCTGTTGATTTGGATTCTTCAACCGTAATAACACCATCAGCGCCTACTTTTTCCATTGCTTCAGCAACAAGATTTCCTACTTCTTCGTTATTACCTGCCGAAATTGTAGCAACTTGAGCTAATTTTTCTTTGGAATCTACCGATTGAGCCATTTTTTTAATCGTATCTAAAGCAATATTTACGGCTTTATCCATCCCACGTTTCATACACATCGGATTAGCACCTGCCGTTAAGTTTCTTACGCCCTCTCTTACTATTGCCTGAGCCAAAACTGATGCAGTTGTAGTACCGTCACCTGCAACATCATTTGTTTTTGATGATACTTCTTTTAACAACTGAGCCCCTGAATTTTCAAGCGGATCTTCCAGTTCAATTTCTTTTGCAATAGTTACACCGTCATTAACTATTTGAGGTGAACCAAATTTCTTTTCCAATATTACATTACGACCCTTTGGTCCCAATGTAACTTTTACGGCATCCGCTACCGCATCTATACCTTTTAACAGCCCTTTACGAGCTTCTTCATTAAATATTATTTTCTTAGCCATTTTTATTTCTCCTATTACTCAATAATGCCTAAAACATCTGAAACAGGCATTATTTTAAATGTTTCATCAGTTACTTTTACATCGGTTCCGGCATATTTTGCAAAAAGTACAATGTCCCCGACTTTAACATCCATAGGATCTCTATCGCCTTTTTCATTTACTTTTCCCGCGCCAACAGCAATTACTTCACCTTTTTGTGATTTTTCTTTTGCGCTATCGGGAATAAAAATTCCGCCCGAAGTTTGTTCTGCATCTTCAATAACTTTAATAACAATTTTGTCACCTAATGGTTTTATTGTCATGTTAATATCCTCCTTTATCTATACCATATTTACTTTTATACAATCAATTTTTCATTTTCGTTAAAATATTAATGAAAAATTAATTATTCGCTAAAGAGCCAATCAACACACAATTTGATAAATTTATCCCTGTCTTGAATAAATAAATCCTCGGCATGCGAACAATTTTCAAACAGCTCATAATCTTTTTTACAAACAGCTTTTTCATATAACGACTGCGTATGCCAATTAAATACAGTCGGATCTTTTTCTCCCGCCAAAAATAATGTAGGAGCTTTAACTTTTTGAATTATATCCACGGGATTAACTTTCTTTCCGTTAATATTCCCGGGGCGAATAGAAAACCATCTTTTTAATTCACACTTTTGTAAAGTAGGAATCCAAGCTTCTTTACGCCACATTTGATTTTCTATCTTACTGAACTCGGCAGGCGCACTGATTGCGATAATTTTTTTTACATAATCTCTTTTTGTTGCAGCCTCTATAACAATTGCCGCACCAAGAGAAAATCCCACCAAATATATATCGTTATATGTTTTATGTGCATAGTCAGTTACTGTTAAAATATCCAGAATCTCTTTTGAGGTAAAGGTATAAAATCCGCTGCTTCTGCCATGTCCTCTGAAATCCATAGCAAAAACATCGGCATATTGACTAAAAAATTCACTTATCTCTTTAAAAGATTTACTATCTTTTGTCATAAACCAGCCGGGAGCAATTATAACAGCCCGACCTCTTCTATTATTATAATAATTTACCGCTATTTTTACTTTATCTTTTGTAATAAGTTTAAGTTCCTGCATTGCTTTTTCTCTTATTATCATTAATGTTTTAGCATAAACATAAATATTAAACATTACAAAATATTACAATTTTTATTTTAAAAATTAAAGTTTTTTAAAAAATTTACCGAATAAGAAAGTGTAGAGTTAAACAGGAAAATTTTATGAACAAAATATATTTGATTCCGACTAATAATATATCTGATGGTGTTGAATTTTTCTTAAGAGGAGCGAAGAAACGCAGGTCAATGGCAATTGCAAGCGTCAGACAGGTAAATACGGGTTTAGGAGCCAATATAAGACTAATTGCTTCTAAATAGACAAGGAGAGTTAAAAATCCCGCATTATTTGCGGGATTTTTTATTGTTAATTTTATTATTTACTTGAGTTTCTTCAAGTTGATTTTCTTCAGGTTTATTTATAATTATCAATATTTCATTTTTTTCAGCCATTTTTAAATTATTTCTGGCGATTGATTCCAATATCATTTCGGAATTAAAATTTTCAATCTCGGATTTCAATTGTTTATTTTTATCAGCTTCTTCGTTTCTTTTGGTTTCCAACCCTTTTATTTTTGATACAAAATTTATATTCTTATTAATGTTTTGAACAGAACTAAAAAATAACTCTATAATACAAACTATAAGAACAAATGTAAGCAGTGAATATTTAACTTTCATTTGTCTTTTTTCAATATTCGGATTGTTTATCTTTTTCTTTTGCATAATAAAAAATTATACTCTATAAAAGTATGTAATACAATTTTATATTTTAAATGAGGTAGAAAATTTAAGTCTTTGGTTGATTGTATCATTGTTATTATATTGATTTGAAGCGTTAATTTCAAATTCCAGATTATTTTTACTTTTAACGGGTTTATAAGACAAAACAAGTTCATCCTGACTTATATTTTGAGAAATATTTCTGATTAATCTGGTTTTTAACGCTAAAGAATCGGACAGTCTGAATTCCGGTACAAAATATATCCCCGTATCAAAGTTGTCGGAATTGGCAAATTTACTTTGAGCAATTTGAGCGTTTAATTTTAATCGTTTAAAATTATATTCACCAAAGAGTCCTCCGGTAGTTTTATTATCATTTTGCATTTCTTTAGTAAAACAGCCCCCGCCAATGGTAAAATTTCCTGATTTTTTGGGCAATGCAAAAGGTTTTAAAGCAAAAATTGCACCGCCTGATGCCGAGTTATCATAAGAAGATGAAAAAGACCCGACGGACATTTTTATTTTTTCGCCATTATAATCAAGTACTGAACCCGTATTATAGGTTGATTCATTTGCCCTTATAAATAATAAGTTATTACCCGTTGAATCATATAAATTAGTTTGACCTAATTTTGCGGATACTCTATTTGATACGTTAGCAGTTAATTTTTGGGAATTTATAACAGAAGGAATCGGTGCTAAATGTCTTGAATCATTGAATATAGCTTGAGAAAATGATTTTGAAGAGTCCCAAATCATATTTTCTGCTTTTATACCATTTTCTATTTTATATTGAGTTTCATTGACTTTTAAACTGAATATCCTTGGAGAATTTACATCATTAATTCCGATTGAACTATCATCATCCAATTTTAATTCAACAGCATTATTCTCATATCTTTTTGCTAAATCATTAATTGCTTCTTGTTCAAAATTAATATCACTGATATTTTCTTCTTCTTCATTTAAAGTATCATCCTGAGCTTCATTTGTTTCAAAGGTTTCAACATATCTGCTTAAATCCATAAAACTCTGCGAATTTACGTTAAGCTTTTCATTTTCTTTTGAAAACCCCGTATGTTGAAAAAGTAATGACACAACCAGTATTATGAATATCTTTTTCATAATATAATTTTCAACTAAAAAAGTTATTAATTCAATCAGTTAAATATATTATACCTATAAAATATATATTATGTTAAGTTTTGTTAAGATAAATTTAAAATTAATTTTTTGTTATAAATAAAGGGATTTGGGCAATTTTACTATTTTTTTTTGAAAAAAATAGTATATATTTTAAAAGAAACTAGCAAAAAATTTTTATACCATGGTTTAGTACATAATGCGAAAATAAACACAGAGGTAAAAATGGCTGAAATAAACAATAATATACCAAATTTCGGACCGAAAGTTGATAAAATCAATAAAAAAGAAACACAACGATATTCACAACCCGAAAATAAAATAGAGGATATAAAGCAAAATGAATATGTGCCTGATACCGGAGTAATCGGCAGATCTCAAATAAAGGCAAAAAATAATGACATTTCAAAAAGTGTTATGGATGCGGTCAATTTGGCAAAAAGTAATCCTGCACTTTTAAAAGGCAGTGAAACAATATTTGAAAAATTATATGAAGAATATACAAAACAAGGAATGCAGCCTTCCGAAGCATATGAAAAAGCACTTATTGCCGAAGAAGAATTTTTAGCAATGGCTCAACAAGGGAATTATTGAAAATAACCTTTAGTAGTGCTAATATATTTTCATCATTTTAAAGAGAGATTGATATGGAAAATATAAAGCCTACTGAAGCAAAAGACAGAATTATTCTTGCTCTTGATGTAGATAGTATAGAAGAAGTTATCAGGTATGTGGAATTATTAAAGGATTATGTCGGCTTTTTTAAAGTCGGGCTTCCTTTATTTATTTCTTGCGGATTTGAAGCAATAGACGTTATAAAAAAACATGGCGGAAAAGTATATTTTGACGGAAAATTTCAAGATATTCCCAATACTATTGCACAGGCAAGCATCAATCTTTTAAAACAAGGAGTTGATTTTTTCAGCATAAGTTCAACGGGCGGTTCTAAAATGTTAACCAATACGGTAGAAACCTGTAAAAATTACGCCAGAAAAAACGGGTTAAATGAGCCTGTAATTTTGGCAACTACACTATTATCAAGTTTCGGACAAAAAACACTTACGGAAGAACTCGGAGTTGATATGAATATATCAAACTACGTTTTAAAATTATCAAAAATAGCAAAAGAATCAGGTGTTTCAGGAGTAATTGCGCCCGATACTGATGCGATGAAAATTAAAAAAGAATTCGGTGATGATTTTATAGTAGTATGTCCTGCCGTAAGACCGACTTGGGCAATAGTTAATGATCAAATTAGAATAGTTTCACCATCAGAGGCAATAAAATCGGGGGCGGATTATATAATTATAGGCAGACCGATTACCCATGCGCAAGATCCGATTGTGGCAGCAAAACTTATAATTGCCGAAATTGACGATGCACTTAAAGATAAAGAGGTTTAATGATGATTATAGGGGTTGTTAAAGAGATTAAAGCAGATGAAAATCGTGTAGGTTTAACTCCTTTAGGAGTTAAGCTGCTCAAAAATAAAGCGCAAAAGATTCTTGTTGAGAAAGGTGCAGGTGTAGGAAGCGGTTTTTCGGATGAAGAATATATAGATGAGGGTGGAATCCTTGTTGATAATTCAGAAGAAGTATATTCTTTATCGGATATCATTGTTAAAGTTAAAGAACCGCAACCGTCAGAATATAAATTTCTTAAAAAAGACTTAATTTTAATAACATATTTACATCTTGCGGTAGAAAAAATTCTGACAAAAGAACTTATGGACAAGAAAGTTACATCTATTGCCTATGAAACAATTGAAACAGAGGATGGAAAACTTCCTTTATTAACCCCGATGAGTGAAATAGGCGGGAGAATGTCGGTTCAAATAGCCTCTAATCTTTTAGAGAACAGAAATGGCGGTTCGGGGATTTTATTAAGCGGAGTAGCAGGTGTACCTGCAGGTAAAGTACTTATTATAGGTGCTGGGTCTGTCGGTATGAATGCCGCAAAAGTCGCCGCAGGGATTGGGGCAAATATCAGTATAGTCGATACCGATATACAAAAATTAAGGTATATTGAAGATAAATTCGGGTCTAAAATAAAAACCTATATGTCAACACCTTCAAATCTCAAAGAACTTGTTAAAGAAGCTGATGTTATTATTCCGGGGCATAAGGCACCTTGTCTGATTACTGAAGATATGGTAAAAAGTATGAAAAAAGGCTCGGTAATAGTTGATTTATCAATTGATCAAGGCGGTATTGTCGAAACCATGGACAGGATTACCACTCATAGTAACCCTACTTATGAAAAATACGGAATTATCCACTATTGTGTTTCTAACATGCCGGGTAGTGTAGCAAGGACTGCTACACTGGCATTAACCAATGAAAATATAAAGTATATTGCCAAAATTATTGATTTAGGACTTGTCGAAGCTATAAAAAATGACTCTGCACTTGCAAAAGGTGTCAATACTTTTAAAGGTAAACTCACAAACAAGGGAGTAGCGGAAGCTTTAAATTTTGAATATACCGAGTTAACAAGTCTTATTGGTTTTTAGGCTGTAAATCACAGCACATTTGACAAGCATTAAATACTCCCGAACGATATAAGTTTTTTCTGAAACACTTATATTTTACCGTATTTATTGCCTCTTTAAGCGGCATATCTTTTAAACTTGCCACTTTATATGATAAACAGGGATATATTTCGCCTCCGGGAGTTATATATAGGCTTGTCATGGGTATCTTACAAGGTTTATAAATATCATTAATCGATTTATTTTGAGCGTTAAAGACTTTTTCAATAGTTTTTATATCTCCTGTCGGCTTAAATCTCGGAGCATAGCGCAGTATAGTTTTAGATGTTTTTTGCAAACTTTCGAGTTCTTTATATATCTCCTTAAAATGTTCCATATCAAAATATAATTCGGGCGGATATTCTTTTAAATAAAAATCTTCTCCAAATTCATCATACAATATTGAATTTTGACGAAGCGGCTGTTTTCTGATAAATGTAAGCGAATAAAACTGAGCATTTAATTTTTGTGATTCTTTATATAATTTTGGTAAATCGTCTAAATTATTCTCAAGCACACATGTCTTAATATCCAACATCGGTTTTTGTTTCCCGTTCCGTTTGGAATTAAACATTTCCAAATTATTTATTACCTTATCCCACAAATTAGGAAATTTTCTTATTTCATCATGTTTTTTACCGTATGCATCAAGAGAAACCGATAATAGCATCAGCTTGTTTTTTATAAAAGAATCAATAATCTCTTCATTTAAAGCAAGTCCGTTAGAAATAACCGTAACTTTTCTGAATTTTTCAGATGCTTTTTTATAAATATCAATAAAATCTTTTTTTATAAGTACTTCACCTGCACAAAAGGTTATAAGTGAGAATGCGGGGATTTGATTAATTATATCAAACCATTCTTGCGTATTTAGTTCATCAATACAACGCTTTCCCGTAATATAGCAAAACGGACATTTAAGATTACATCTGTACGTTAGTTCTAATACATATCTCATAGGCATTTTTATTTTTCCCGTTGTATTGTCAAAAGAGAGATTAGCGTACAAATCTCTGACAATATCAAATAAGCAGCTGTAATTAATCATCATATCTTCACTCTCTAAATATTATATTATAAAATTTTATTAATTAATAAATTGTTACAATGTTTTTTTTAGAGGCAATTTTAAATAAAAAAAGAACTTTATATAAATAAGAGGACTATATTTAATTTAAAGAGGATCAATAATGGCGATTGGAGCTAGAGACAAGATTGACCGTGAATTGGTCAGGAAATATGCCAAATTGAAAATGGATAACCCTGAAACCACGAAATTGGTAGATTCACAAAAAATGTTATCAGCAATGAATGATTATGCAGCAATGCAGCGAAGTATGATGGATATGAATTCAAAGCTTAAAGATATATGTTCAAACGTAACATCAAAATCGGCGGTATATCTGCGGCTGACATTTAATCCGCCCCGACCGCGAAAGCAGTGATTAATTTTAAATAATTTACAAAATAATTAACTTTTATTTAAAATATAAAAGTTAATTATTTTTTTGGAAAAGTATATGAATAAAATTATATTGGCATCAACCTCTCCGAGAAGAAAGAAATTGCTTGAAAGTGCGGGTATAAAATTTGATATTATACCGCCTGATTATGATGAAAATATAATAAATAAACCTTTTAGCTATAATTTAATAGAAGATGTTGCTGAAAATAAAGGTAAATCAGCCGCAAAGAAAGCAGCGCATAACTCAATAATTATCAGTGCTGATACTGCCGTAATATACGATAATATAATACTTGGGAAGCCTAAAGATTTTGAAGATGCATATAGAATACTAATGCTTTTAAATGGTAATAAGCATAAAGTTGTTACTTCAGTTTATATATATAATATTGCCAAAAATAAAAGTATCATTAAATCACAAACCAGTGAAGTAATTTTCAACAAACTTTCAACCGAAAAAATAAAAGAATATATAACAAAATACAAACCCTATGATAAGGCAGGTGCATACGGGATACAGGAGCTGCCTGAAGGATTTATTGAAGAAGTCAAAGGGGATTATGACAATATTGTGGGATTACCCATTAAAATGTTAAAAAATATGTTAGAAGAAATAAATTTATTGTAAAATATAAAAAGGAGTTAAGAAGGAGAAAAAATGAACAGTATAGAGCTTGTAAAAAATAAAATAAGAAATATACAGGATTTTCCGATAAAGGGGATAGTTTTTAGAGATATAACAACTGCTGTAAAAGATAAAGAAGCATTAAAAGAAATGATAGACTTTTTAACCGATAAATTTAAAAATCGAGGAATAGACTATGTAGCAGTAGTTGAATCCAGAGGATTTGTTTTCGGCAGTGCGCTGGCATATAATATTGGTGCAGGATGTATATTAATAAGGAAACCCGGAAAACTTCCTGCTGAAACTATAAGCGAAGAATATGCTCTTGAATACGGCAGTGATAAACTGGAAATTCATAAAGATGCACTTGAAAAAGGCAAAAATGTTGTAGTTGTGGATGATTTATTGGCAACAGGCGGAACGGTTAATGCTGCTTGCAAATTAATAAGAAAAACCGGGGCAAATGTTGTAGCAGCTGCTTTCATTATAGAATTGACAGACTTAAACGGAAGAAAAAATCTCCCGCAAGATATTGAAATTGTGTCCATGGTTAAATATTAAGCAGGTAAAAAATAATGGCTGATGAGAATAAACAATTTGAAGCCAGCCAGCAGAAGCTGCAAAAGGCAAGAAAAGAAGGACAAGTTGTTAAATCCAAAGACTTTTCTACCGCACTTGCTCTATTGGTAATGTTTATAACCATAATAAAAATTTCGCCTTTTATTTGGGATCAAATATCAATATTATTTGTATATATATATGATAAAATACCTGAAAAACATCTTGAAGATATAGGTTATGTACACTTATTCACATCAATTTTTATACCGACAGGATTAATAATAGGTCCGATATTAATATTGGCATCATTTATAGCGATATTGGGAGATTTTATTCAAGTTGGACCGTTAATTACAACAAAACCTTTAGAACCGAAATTAGATAAACTTAATCCCAGTAAATATTTTAAGAACCTAATGTCACCCAAAACCGCATTTGATTTAGTTAAAAATATTTTAAAAGTAGTTTTACTGGGTTTAGTAGGCTGGATGGTATATAAGGCACATTTAGAAGCAATTATAGCTCTGGCGAGTATAGAAAACAGTTTTGCAATACTTAATGAATTCGGTTCTTTATTAATAGATTTTATAATGAAAGCTGGAATAGCCTTTTTAATAATAGCTGCGGCTGATTACGGTATAACAAGATGGAAATTTCTTCAGGATCAAAAAATGTCTTTTAAAGAGGTAAAAGATGAATATAAAAACTCAGAAGGTGATCCTCAGGTAAAAGCTGCACTAAGGCAGCGAAGACAGCAAATGCTGCAAAAAAAGATGATGGATTCAGTACCTGATGCTGATTTTATAGTAACAAATCCGACACACATAGCGTGTGCATTAAAATATGATGCAGAAAAAATGGAATCGCCGCAATTATTAGCAAAAGGTACCGAATTATTTGCCAAAAAAATTATTGAAATAGCAAGAGAACACTCTATTCCTGTAATAGAGAACCCTCCCGTTGCAAGGGCAATTTTTAGAATGGTAGAAGTAAATGCGTCTATTCCGCCCGAGTTATATAAAGCTGTCGCTGAAATATTGATTTTTGTTTATAATTTGCGAAATACTCAAAAAGGTAGTAATATAAGTAAGTAGTAATATAGACTTTAAAAATGCACGCAAAAATCCAAGATTACATTGATATAATTGAAAAAGTTGCCAAGGTTGAACATAGACGAATACCGTCACATATGGTAGAGTATGAAGAATTGGTAAGCATTGGTATTATTGCTATTCAAGTTATGATAAAAGACAAAACGGATGAACAACTTGAAAAATACAATAATTCGTATATTGCAACGGCCGTTAGATGGGCCATACGTAATGAGCTAAGAAACAGATATAAATGGTACACCTTAAAGCATAATAATGATGACTCAGACACACAAAGCATAAGTGATGGCGAAAGCGATTCCGAAGAAGATAATTCAATTACTCCCGGTAAAGTTCGTGAAGCAATCTATGAGACAATTCTTTCCATTGATAGTTTAGCTGCTGCAGCATCCGATAATGATTCTCCTTTCGATTTTATTAAAGATCCTGCTGCACTGCCAGATGAAAAAGCTGAAATTTCAGAACTTAGCAGGGCTATTCGTGAAGCAATTTCTAAATTACCGCAAAAAGAACGTATCATTATTGAATACAGATTTTATCGTAATATGCAGGTTAAAGAAATTGCAGAGCAAGTCGGGCTTTCTTCATCAAGAATTACCAGAATCATTCAAGCATCTTTAAATACGGTAAGAGAGTATCTTAATAAAAAAGATCACTATGATTATTAAACTTCAAAGAGTGAATGCAGATTTTTATTAATTTCTTCAGAATCCATTTCTTGGTTATATTCATTTAATTCAAGAGCAGTTTGATAACATTTAGCGGCATCAAGATTTTTACCCAGCCTTTGAAGCGTTCTGCCGAGATTAAAATAAGCCATTACATAATCATCTTTCAGCTCAATAGCTTTTTCAAATAGTTTTTTAGCCTCTTTTAAATTACATATACCGTCTAAATATATAACACCCAAATTATTATATGCATTATAATAATCGGGATTAAGTCCTATTGCTTTATGATAAGCAATTATAGCTTCTTCTATATAATTTTTTTGCCATAGCGCCATCGCACATTTATTGTAAACGGAAGGATTTTTGGGATTTAATTTAATGGCTTCACAATAGGCTTTTATAGCACTGTCTATATCTTCACAGTCTGAATATATATCACCGATATCAACGTATGCATCCGAATTTGAACCGTCAAGAATTATTGCGGTTTTTAATAAATCTAAAGCACCATCCACATCTTCAAATGCGGAATAATATAAAGATGCCAATGTCTGACAAACAATAGATGTCCATTCCGGTTCGGGATTTTTATTTATTGCAAATTTATAATGTTCTGCCGCTTCTTCGTATTGCTCTAATTTAACTAATGTATATGCTATTGCATTATGATAAAACGGGTTTTCATAGTCTTTTTCTATTGCAAGATTAAATGCATTTAATGAATTAAGCATATCATTTTTCTTTAAATATAAATGTCCGAGTTCATAATAAATAAAAGCATTATTATCCTCTTCCAACTCCAAGAGCTTTGTATAACAATCAATAGCGATATCAATTTCATCTTCAAAATGCAATTGTGTTATAGCAGCAACTTTATACAATAATTCTTTTTCATTGGGATTAGTTTGTAAGGCTTTTAAATAAGCATCTCTAGCCTTAGATAAATCATCTTCCTTTATGTTAATATCACCGATTTTTTTATAAAATATTTCATTTTTACCGGTTTTATTTGCGGCATTATCATAAGCTTTTATTGCTAAGGAATAATTTTTTGTTTTTTCCGATAACTGTCCTATAAGGTCATAAAATAATACCGATACATTTTTTGAAAGATTTTTATAAAGCATTTTTATCGAAGGATAGTCTAAGGCTATACTTAAACCGCCTGAAAACATATAATATAATGATTGTGATAAATCTTTTATATTAATTTTATTATCATTCATCTTATCTAAATACATAGAAGCAAGTGTCAATCTTGATCTTGCTGATTTTAAAGGATTAAGTTTTATTGCAGCTTTTAATTCTTGTTCAGCTTCTTCATATTTTTTTGCCATTTCCAAAAAATAAGCGGCATATATTCTGGCATTATAATCAGACGGAGATATATTTATTGCCGACTTGCACTGTTCTATTGCACTGTTGAGATTTATTTCACCTTTATCCCATAATAAAGAGGCCAGCCTATAATAAGCTTCAGGTATATTTGGATTATATTTTATGGCATCTATATAGTTATCAACCGCATTATCAAGGTCACTTTTTCTGCCTTTTATTAAATATTGTTCATGAAATTTTCTTGCAAATTCCATATAAACATCTGCATCTATATTTATATTTATTTCGGAATTTATAACAGAATCATCAGAATTTGTCGTAATTTCATTTAACATTTATTTTTCCCCCGATATTTATATCATCCGATAAAATCTTAAAAAATGGAATCTTTTTTGAATAAAATACTGCGTATGATGTAGGCTGTTTTTTAGGCAAATTAAAAGTCAATTTTTAAATAGCAATTGTTTTTATATATATAGGAAAAAAACTATAAGGATAAATTTATGTTTGAAATCGGACTTAGCAATTATAATTCAAAATATGGTTCTGCCGGATTACGTGATTTAAACGAATATAAGACTAATATAAACTCAGACCCCGATTCTTTCACAAGCAAACAAAAAAATATAAAGAAAAAAGATAATCTTGTTTTACAAGGCATTTTATATACAGCAGGCGGAATATTGCTCTTAAGGAATATAAAACATATACCCCAATTATTCAGTTTAGCAAAAACAGGATTAGTAAGAGCATACAACGCAATAGAAATAAAACCCGATAAAGTAAAAAGTTTTTTTAGCAAATTACTGAAAAAATAATATTAGATTAATAATCACTCATTTAATTGAGTGAAAAAAAATATAATAATTATAAAATATAGAAATGAAAAAAATCATTTCCATATTTTTAATAATGTTTTTTATAAATACGGCAGTATATGGTGTAGAATTTGATTCTTCAATAGATTCACAAATAAGAAAAGACTATCAGGTAGAAGAAAATGACCTTCCTGTTCTTCCAAAAGCAATTCCTACTGCAAATATAGAAGAAGTTCCGCCGTTACCTGCCATTACAAAAACGACAGGAAAAACATATACACTAAAAAGCGGAAGTAAAATAAATCTGATAGCAAGATCGGCAATAACAGATTGGGCTCATAAAGGCAGCAGCATATCATTCAGCAGTTCAAACAGTATTATTACAAAAGAAGGTTATACAATCCCTGAAGGCACTATTTTTAAGGGAAGAATAACTGATGTACACAGACCCCAGCTCACAGGTAACGGGGGACTTGTGGAGCTTTGTATAGATGAAATCCAATTAAACGGAGTAATATCTAAAATTAACACAAAAATAAGTTTAGCTAATTCAAAAAAAGTTTTTCGCTCCGATATAAAAGGAAAACGCAGCTATTGGAAAAATTTTGCTAAAGTAACAAAACCCGGTAAAAAGACATTTTTAGCTACTCAAAAGGCAGCCCACGAAATATCCACAATACCGATTATAGAAATTTTATCTCCTGTAATATGGCTTAGCGGTTCAATAGTATATGTAGTAAATGCAACATTTGCACCGTTTATAGCTATTTTTACAAAAGGAGGTTCATTGTCGCTTCCTGCAGGAACAAAATTTCAAATAAAAATTACGGGAGATAATCAAATAAAAGGCTAGTTGATTAGGTTGTTTTTTTATATTAACCTGATTATATATTGAAAGGAAATATTATGTTACGAGCAGGAATTGTAGGTTTGCCGAATGTAGGAAAATCAACCTTGTTTAATGCACTCACATCATCAAAAAATGCCCAGAGTGAAAATTATCCGTTTTGTACGATAGAACCCAACGTAGGCGTGGTAAATGTACCAGATGAAAGACTATATATATTAAAAGATTTGGTAAAAACGAATGTTGTAATACCGACAGCCATAGAATTTGTTGATATTGCTGGGTTAGTTAAAGGTGCAAGTAAAGGAGAAGGGCTTGGCAACCAATTTTTGCATAATATAAGAGAAGTGGATGCTATTATACAAGTAGTTAGATGTTTCGATGATGATAATACAATCCATGTATCGGGGAAAATCAACCCTCTTGACGATATAGAAACAATTAATACTGAACTTGCACTTTCTGATATGGCTTCAATAGAAAAGAGATTGGAAAGATTAACAAAACAGGTAAAAAGCGGAGATAAACAAGCTGTTTTAGAGCATAAAGTACTAACCAAGCTAAATGATTTATTGTCTGATGCTTCATTTATTAATATAGAAGAACATTTTCAAGAAGAAGAGCTTGAGGTTGCACGAAATTCACAGTTAATGTGTATAAAACCGGTAATATATGCGGCAAATGTCAGTGAAGCAGATTTAGCAAATGGAAATGCATATGTAGATAAAGTAAAAGAATATGCAAAAAATCACAGAGCGGATGTTGTTGTAATTTCAGCAAAAATTGAATCAGAATTAGTAGATTTATCCGAAGAAGAAGCTAAAGCTTATCTGTCTGATTTGGGAGTGGAAAATTCGGGTATAGAAAGAATGATAAAATCCGTATATAAGCTTTTAAACCTAACAACATTTATTACGGCAGGCGAAAAAGAAGTAAGAGCATGGACTGTAAAAGCAGGTTCAAAAGCGCCCAAAGCTGCGGGCGTAATTCATACCGATTTTGAAAAGGGATTCATAAGAGCCGAAGTTACAAGCTATAAAGATTTTGTAAGCGCAGGGTCATATGCTGCTGCAAGAGATAAGGGACTTACAAGACTTGAAGGTAAAGACTATGTTATTCAAGATGGTGATATAGTACATTTCAGGTTCAATATTTAATATTTATTAATCAAATGTTTACTTGATTTTATCAATATGATAAGATAGAGCAAAGTTAATATGAGGGAATTAGGTGAAACTCCTAAACTGGATCGCAGCCGTAAAAGTCGGAATGCTCCATAATTTATTAGTTGCGAACTCCGACTAATAATTAATATTGGAGTCCTTACAATTAACGGTAAGGATGGATATGAGTACACCAATAGCAACATCATCAAATACAAGAGCCGGATTATGCCCGCATGGGCTGCCGCCTTCAGCATGCCCAATATGCAGCGGAGGCGGAATGGGTGGTGTCTCAAGGATGCGAGATACCGCAGTAAAATCCAAACCACACGCTAATGAATGGTCATATATGAAATGTTATGCTGCTGGTATGGCAATGAAAGCTCAGCAAGCTCGTGCGGAAAATGCCAAATCGGCTTTTGAACGCCAAATAGAGTTTGCACATAATTTGAACAAAAGTATTCAGAATTTAGCCCAAAGAATTCATAATGCAATTCAAATAATTAATAATATTGCACCTAAATTTATCAGTGTAACTGTTCAAATTATTGCTAATACATTTATTAATATTATTTCTCAGTTACCCAAAATTATTGAAAAACTGGCTCAATTCGGGCAAGATATTAAAAATTTTGTTATGCAGGCAGCAGAAAAGCTTGCTGCCGTTTTAGGAGAAATTAAAAACTTTATTGATAATAAAATTTTAAAAAACTTAAAACAAAAAGCAAAAAAATTTTTGTTGTTCTTTTTTACCAACATAGATGAGGAAAATTATCAAAATGATGATACTCTTGCTGTTTTTAAATCACGAGAGATAAAAAAATATTTTGTTAATATAATTTCAAAACTTAAGAAACGGAATGGAAATGAGCCCGGAACCTCTAAAGATAATTAAACCAAGTAATAAAGCATTAAATAAAAACATCCCTGAAATAAATTCAACACTAAAAGGCGTGCTTATAAATACTCATGTCAAAAATAATGATACGCCTGTATCGTTTGATGAAATTCAAGACTCATTATTAATCCACGAAAATAATAAACAAAATTCCTCAATTAAAGAAGGACAAAAAGAAAGTTCCTTTAATATAAATAAAGCAATAAAACCGTTATTGATAGGCACATCAATCCTTATAGGCGGATGTTTTGCACTAAGTGCAATCTTAAAAAAATCCTCTCAAACGCTGCTTACAACCAACAGTTTTGAGCAACTGCCCGATATAGCAGTAAATATGAACATTAAAGAAGAACCACAGTTTGCAATATATAGAGCTATTCGAGACCCTAATTTCAGAAATATTATGGGGGCGGCAGCAATATTTATTATGAGCGGAATAACAATAGGCTGCAAAAATTTTGTTGACGGTGCTAAAGAAATATGGTTAAAAAAACAATCAGCAGACATTGAAAAAGACCTTCAAGAAAATCTTATTCAAGTTGAGACTCAATCATTTTCGGGAAAATTAAATGTTGTAAATAATATGCTAACTGACAGTATTAAATATTTTGATAAAACACTCAATAAATCGCAGCATTCAAATGTATTTTCGGAATTTGCCTCATTTAAAGGCACAAATAATACCCAAAATAAAGATAAAAATCAATCAAAGAAAATTAAAAACATAAAATATACCGCTTTAATACTGGGAGTATTGGCAGGTGCAATAGTTTTAGGGAAATATAGTATATCTAATATTAAAAAAACAGCAAAACTTTCTCAGGATTACGCAAACGGTTTTACAGAAAAAACCATTGATACAATTAATTCAATGAGCGAAAATGCAAGAAAAGAAGATATTCCAAGACTTACCGAACTTTTTAAATCAATATGCGCAAAACCTGATTTTATACAAAAAACAGCTGAAAAATACGGGCTTTCATCTCAAGAAACCTCTTCTATAATAGCTGCCGTAGAAGAATCAAAAAAAACCATCTTTGCTGATGCGCCCACAGCACTTGGCGGTATTCCTAAAAAAATTCAATACTATTGTTATATAGATGAAAATCGCGGTCATCTTTATAACTGGATATTAAATCCTGAAAATAAATTTACGAAATATATTTTCACTGCTTTTACCATTTCCAGTGCAATAGGTTATCTTTTCAAACAAGGAATGAATGCAATTAAAGAAGTAACTGTACTTAAAGAAAATGCAAAAACGGAATTAAATTTAAGAAAACGTCTTGTAGATGTAGAAGTAGCCAATTTCCAATCAAAGAAGAAAAGTGCTGTTACACCGCTTATTGATAATTTTAAAAAACAAGCTGAAGAAGGCTCTAAATCAAAGGAAGAATTAAAACAAATTGCCGATAATATATTAATGGAAATCAAAAATGGTCCCCCATACGTATATACATAAGGATATAATATGAATATTACTCCGATAATAGCACAGTTAGGACAAGGTGTAAGCCTGCCGAATATAAACAGAAACTATTGTACCTTTGATGAACAAAGAACTCAGGCAATAGTTAATGAAAAAGAATCAGCTCTTCCATATTTAGACTCTTTTTTAAAAACAGCAAATACGGAAGAACAAGTTCTTGATGCTCTGCAAATTTTAGACAAAATGCTGGATAATGGAGTAAAAGGCATAGATAAAATGTATCCTACATTGTCAAAGTTTAATGATGTAACTTCACCCAACGTACAAGTAATGCTGGCAGGAATATACAGAAAGACATTGGTGCCTGACGCATTTGGACCGTTAAATAAAATGTTAATAAGACAAACTCTTATGCCCAATTCTCCATATTTTGACCCAACGGAAGAAATAGGAGGCGCTATTGTTCAATATTTGAATAATCAAGCTTCAATTAATAAAACAATGGTTAAATAATGTTAATTAATATAATTTAATATTATTTATTTCTTCAATAATAGTTCTTGCACTTTCTTCTTCACGATTTAATAATAAATCTTCATTAATAAAAGATTTTAATTTTGAAATTTCGATTGTTTCATTATTATCAGTTTTATTTTTTTCTTTATCTGAAATACCATATTGCTCTATTTCGGCTTGAGGATTTATATGCTTGCAAATTTGGTAATATAATTGCGCATTTTCACTGTCTCCCAATTTATCGAAACATCGCGCTGTTTTAAGATTTGTTTCATAGTCCGTTAACAGCCCCGAAGCTAAGCTTAATTTATAATATTCTATTGCAGTTGAATATTCTTGAAAATTATAATAAAAATCAGCCATTTCTTTTTGAAGCATCGGATTAGAAGGATTCATATTATAAGCTTTTAATAAATATAATTTTGCATTTTTTCTGTTTTTAATGAATTGATAAGTTTTTGATAACCCAAGTAAAATTGTTATATTTTGAGGATTTTTTTCATACTCTTCGTTAAATAAATCCATGGCTTTATGAATATATTCATAACCTGCCTCTTTAGATTCGGAATTATAAGCTTTTTCTATAAGTTTTTCTGCATCTGTGATATTATCGGCAAAAGCAAAACAATCGCAAAAGACCAAACATAAAATTATAAATAATATTTTTCTATAAATCTTCATAAATAAATTATAACAATATATACAAAAAAGGCACCTGATTGGTGCCTTTTCAGCAATTTTTTCTTTTTAGTAATCTTTCCAACCTGTTGTATCTGTATTTATATCACTATTATAGAAAGGAATATCAGTATACATAGTAGGAGCAATATATCCATATATTCTTTTCAAAATTGTAGAAGCATCATTAGGCTCCGATTCATGTTCTCTATAAGGGTCTTGGTTAACAACGTTAAGCATCATAGCCATTTCTTGCGAATATCCGGTATTTAGCATAAAATTCGGAGTAGTCATATAGCGGTTATCAACATATGCTTTAGCTGAAACAGATGCAAATACAAATAATACTAATGTAAAAATAATATTCTTTTTCATGCAATTAAATCCTCTTTATTCTATATACATGATATATTATTTTTTTTGATAATGCAATATTTAAACATTCTCCATTTGAATGATATTTATAAATTCGTCCACAAGTTTATCTTCAGGAAGTCTTGAAATGATTTCACCTTTTTTAAAAATGTAGCCCTCTTTTATTCCGCCTGCTATACCGTAATCAGCGTGTTTAGCTTCCCCGGGGCCGTTAACTGCACAGCCCATAACTGCGACAGTAATTGGTTTTGTTATATTTTCTAAACGTTTTTCAACTTCTTTAGCAAGATTTATTAAATCAATTTGAGTTCTGCCGCAAGTAGGACACGAAATAAAATTTATACCATATTGTCTGAGTCCCAAAGACTTCAGAATCATATATCCAGCTTTAACCTCTTGAATAGGACTATCCGTAAGCGATACTCGGATAGTGTCGCCGATACCTTCTGAAAGCAGTGCCCCTATACCGACAGAAGATTTAACAATACCTCCAAAATATGTGCCTGCTTCTGTTATTCCCAAATGAAGAGGATATTCCACTTTTTGAGCCATTAATCTGTATGCATCAATCGTTGTCATTACGTCACTTGATTTTAAAGAAATCTTAATATTATCAAAATTATTATCTTCTAGAATCTTAATGTGCCTCATTGCACTCATAACCATCTTTTCCGCAAGCGGAATATTTAATTCCAATAAATCTTTTTCCAGAGAACCTCCGTTAATACCGATTCTTATAGGAATATTGTTAGTTTTAGCCAACGCCACTACTTTTTTTGTATGTTCTTCTTTACCTATATTACCGGGATTAATTCTTAAAGCATCAACCCCGTTTTCAATACACTTTATAGCGAGTCTGTAATCGAAATGTATATCAGCTATAATCGGAATGGGAGATTTCTTTTTGATTTCTTTAATTGCCTCAGCTGCATCATTATTTAAGATAGCCAATCTTATAAGCTCACAGCCTATTTCAGACAGTTTGTAAATTTGTTTTAAGGTGGATTCTACATCCCTTGTATCAGTGTTTGTCATTGATTGCACACTGATAGGAGCATCTCCGCCAATTTTAACATTTCCGATTTGAATTTGTTTTGATTTTCTTCTCTGTATCATGATTTTTTATTTCCTGTTATGATTATATTAGCATGAATAAATTTTGGGATATAAAATGAAAATTGCAATTATATCGGATATACACGGCAATTTAGATGCACTTAACAGTGTATTAGATGATATAACAAAAGAAAATTGCAGTAAGATATTTTGTTTAGGCGACCTTGTAATGGCGGGTTCTGAGCCTATTGAAACTCTTAACAGAATAAGACAACTTATAAACTCACAAGATTTTTATATAATTCAGGGAAATACAGACAAAATGTTGTCTGTATTTTCATTTGATACATACAATAAACTGATTGAAAAAAACAAAGTAATGGCAAGTGCCTATCTTGCAGACAGTAAATTATTATCAAATGAAGATAAAGAGTTTTTAAAAAATCTTCCCGAAGAGCTAAATCTTGAATTTTTCGGAATAAAAATTCTGCTTGTCCATGGTTCGCCAAGAAAAAATGATGAAAATATATATCCGAACATGCCTATCAAACAAATTGAAGAAATAATAAACGGTACGGAGGCAAATATAATATTTTGCGGACATACCCACATGCCATGCGGATACCAAACAAATACAGAACAAACAGTTGTGAATGCCGGGTCAGTAGGCAGACCGTTCAGTGAAACACCCAATGCCTGCTATGCAATAATGGACATAAACGAATCTGATTCAACATACAATATAAAACATAAACTTATAGAATATAACGTTGAACAAGCAAGCAAAAAAATAGAACAGCGAAATTTTGAAGGAGCGGAGAAGTTGGCAAAAATGTTGATAAAAGCCACATCAAGATACCCCGAATAAAATATAAGAACAATTGTTACATTTTATATTTAAAAGTGGCAAAAAAAACTTTTTTAATTTTTAGAACAATGGGACAATACAAAGACCTATAAAAGGGAAAATAATGAATACTATAAAACCGAATATTGCAAATATAGCCGAAAGAACACGATATAATAAAACTAATATAAATTACAATGATTCTAAGCAACAAATCAGTTTCAAATCGGGTCCTTTGAGTCTATTAAGTTCGGCAGATAAAAAAATATTAAATGTGTTCTCTCAACATTACGGAAAGATTGGCGAAAGACTATTACTAAAGTCGGATAAATTAATAAATACGGCAGAAATATTTAAGAAGAGCTCTAGATTTGCATCAGACAAAGGAGCTCTTTATATTCGTGATAAAAAAATAGGACAATCACTTATAGAAAATGTTATTTTCCCGTTTATAAACTTGCCGTTATATGCTGCCAGCTGGATAGTTAAGAAAATGCAGTCAATTCCAATTGAACCTGTGAAAAATTGGGCTGCAAAAGTTTATAAAAAACCCATTTTAAGATTTCCGAGGAAATTAAATGAGCTTGATGCAAGAACCGACCAATTAAAAGGTATTTTCGAAAAAACAAAAGATGTCATTGAAAAATTTGCAAAAGAAAAAGGAGTATCATCAGAATATTTACTTGACCAATTAAATAAAACAGATGATACACCTGCTGCAAAAAAATTAGTTGCTGAAGCAAGCGATTTTATTAAAGAGAATTTATATAAAGTCAGCAATAAGTTTTTTGATAAATACACTGGGAATTTCAATACAGCTTATGAACGTCCTTTAAACAGAATAGTTTCCGGCTTAGTTCCAGTAATATTTTTAGCAAATGATGCGTACAACTTATCAGTATTATGCGGAGATAAAAAAGAGGTTTCCGAAAAAGAAGCAAGAGAAAGAAGGAAACAAGAAATATCAAGGGTATTTATTACTGCATATATACAGCTTCTGACATTTGGAGCGTTCACAAAACAAGTAAATACAATACCTTGGTTTACCCCATTAACGTCAGCCGCTACGGTATTATTCTCGGAAATAGTATCAAGAAAACGTTTAGGAAAGCCCATTTTCTTCCTTTCAAAAGAAAAAGCTAAAGCTCACAATCAAAAGAAAGCAAATTCAACGAAACAAACGGATAATACAACTACACAAAAAGGAAATATACCAACTGAACCTACAAAACAGCAAATCAACACATTCTTTAATTATAAAGAAGCGACAGAAAAATCCAAAGTATTCACAAGTTTTAAAGCATCAGATGATAAAAAGCCAACAGAATCCGAAAAGAAAGAAGAACCTAAAAAAGCATTAATCAATTTTAAAACATTTAAAAATGCTATAATATTTTTGGTTTCAGCAGGGTTTATATTGAGTTTTCTTAAGAACAGTTCATTTACAAAAGATTCAAAACTTGTTCAGGGAATAAAAAATATAGGAAATAAAATCAAAGATAAAATATATAATCCTTTAGCATTTAAAGATTTTGCAATAAATGAAAAAGATTTTGAGCAGGTTACAACAAGTTTAAAAGAAGCAGGCTGTGAAGAAGTTGCAAAAGGTCATGAGTTTATAATGCAGAAATACGGTAAAACTGTTGACGGTGTTATAAAAATGTATAAATCATCATTGAGTTCTGCAAAAATACCTGAAATTATAGATACAGTAGCAGAAAAACTAAAAACAACAGGAGTAGAATTAACAGATAAAGAATATTCTCAAATATCTCAAGCTATTAAGACGGCAATAAGCTCAGAAAGTACTTCAATAGCTGAAAACAAATTTGAAGCCGTTGCAAAAAAAGTTGTTAATATAATAAAGAATAAACAAATTAATGTAAATGCAGAGCAGTTAGATGATATTTCACAAACAATAACTGATGCAATAGCAAAAGGGACAAAAGAAATTCCGATGCAAGTAGAAACTAAGATAAAACCTTTTGTCGATGTTGTAACAGAACCTTTTAAGTTTATATTTTCAGCACTTAAATTACCGTTTACGATTACAAGTTCTTTACTCAAAATGGCTGTATCTCCAATAGAAAATAAAGCACAAAAAGCACTTGTTGAGAATATAGAATTGACTAAATTTGAAAAAGGAATACATAGAGTAGTAACCGAAATTTTCGGAGAGAAAGCGGCAAAATCTTCTAAAATAAGTCAAACTGTATTTGTAAACGCAATGGAACAGTTAGAAAAACGTACAATGCCATATCGCAAGGCTGAAGCAACATTAGCTGAATTAATAAAGAATGCTGCTTCCGAAGCTGATATTAAAAAAGCAAAAGACGCATTAAATAAAGCGAAAAATGATTTACTTATATACGTAAATACGGCAGTTGAAAAATCATTCAACGGTGTAACCCAATCAAGTAATAAAAATACGGATTTGGCGATGATGTCAAAATTGGCATCATCAGCAGTAACATCAGCATTTCTTGTTGCCGATAACTATAATATGGTAATGCTAAAATCAAACGGTGAAAATAAAGAAGGGGCAAAAGAAAAAGCAAATGAACGTATTATACAGAGATTAAGTGCATTATTCTATCAAACAATGTTAATTCATTGGTTTAATGCAACATTCAGATCAACATATAACAGTTCATTAAAAGGAATGGCAGCTGTTGTAATTCCGAATACACTCACAACAGAAATATTAACCAGAAAATCAATCGGTATGCCTATTGGCAGAAAATCACTAAAAGAGCTTGAAGAAATAGATGAAAAAAATGAAAATCGAAAAGGATTTTTAGGCAAATATTTCAAATTTATGCGGCTTTTAACGGGTAAAAAGCCTCTCAGCCAAAGATTACAAAAAGATAATAAACCCAAAATTTCTGACCAAACATCAACATCAAGCGGTATAGCAACTACAAATTTATTGCAATTATTTTCTAAAAAATAAATAAACTATACAAAATACATTTATATTGTACAATATAAATATGCTGATGTAGCTCAGTTGGTAGAGCAACTGATTCGTAATCAGTAGGTCAAGGGTTCAAATCCCTTCATCAGCTTATTTTAATATGGAAAATACAAATTCTAATAGTGAATATGTAAGCTGTAATATTATTGAGCACGGATTTGATGCTCAATTTGATTCAATAAATTTATGTTGCAGAACCAGTAAAGAAAATAACACAAACGAAGTTGTGCTTATTCCGAATTATAACGGAGAAAAAATTGATTGGGAAAAATTCTTTCAAAATACTGACAATTTAAGAGATTATCAAAAAAAAGGCAAAACTATTCCCCAATGCAAAGGTTGCATTTATCTTGAAAAAAAGCAATGGGATGATGAACATTATATAAACACAATAAATATTAATAATTGGATAAAATGCAATGCATCTTGCATATACTGTGACAGAAAAGAATATAAACATATTAAAGAATATAAATTGTATCCTTTGATAAAAAGTCTTATAAAAAATAATTATCTGAGAATGCCTGTCGATATAACAATAGCAGGAGGAGAACCAACAGTTACATCGGATTTTGATAAAACACTTAAATTATTTATCAAAACCAATATAAGTCCCGTAAGAGTATTAACTAATGCGATTAAATATAATAAATACATTGAAATCGGATTAAAAAAAGGGCTTGTAAACATACTTGTTTCTACTGATTCGGGGACAAGAGCCACATTTAAAAAAATCAAGTTAACCGATAAACATAATCAAGTTTGGAAAAATATAGCTAAATATGTAAAAGTTCAAAAAGCAAACACTTTGGTTAAAACTAAATATATAATTTTACCTTATATTAATGATAACAAAGAAGAAATTAATGAATTTTTGATTCAAAATATTAATGCAAAAGTTAAAACATGCTATCTTGATATAGAAGTAGGTTGGTTTTGTAGTGAATCAACAAATAAAATTTTCTTGGAAAGAATGTATGATTTGTATTCTTATGCATTGGAAAAAGCCAGAGATACAGAGCTTCAAGTATTACCTTTTGACAGAATGCAATTAGTTATAAATAAAATAAATAATAATTTATAAAAAGTATTTACAATATAATTTTTTTTGGTAAGATAAAAATATAGATATTC
>CANQLG010000012.1 GCA_947624645.1 Candidatus Gastranaerophilales bacterium | reverse complement strand
CAAATTAACGGTGTTGAAAATATGATTTATATGTCCTCCACCTGTTATGATGAATCTTATCAGTTAGATATATATTTTAAGGTAGGAACCAACAAAGATATAAACTTAGTAAACGTACAAAACAGAATATCACAGGTAGAAGCCCTGCTCCCCGAGGATGTAAAGCGTTTAGGGGTAACGGCTACGAATGAAGTAGCAGGTGCTGGAGCTTGTATTTTGGACTTAGTATCCAATGACGGGTCTTGGAGCCAGTTAGATTTAACAAACTACGGAAATATTTATATTAAAGATGAAATAAAACGTTTAGACGGTGTTGGTGACGTAAACGTATTTGGTGCAGGCGATTATAGTATGAGAATATGGCTTGACCCACAGAAAATGGCTAACTTAAATGTTTCTGTAAGTGAAGTGCAGGCTGCCGTTCAAACTCAAAACGTTCAGGTTTCGTCAGGTGCTTTAGGTGCTTTGCCGAGTAAATCCAATCAAACCTTAAGAATGACCTTAATGACGAAAGGACGTTTAATTGAACCCGAAGAATTTGAAAATATTATAATCCGCTCAAATACTGACGGTTCAAGCATAAGAATTAAAGACGTGGCAAGGGTTGAATTGGGTGCTTACAGTTACGATAAATTAGGTTTAATCGGCGGTAAACCCGTTGCCGTTATACAGGTTGTACCTCTGCCGGGGGCTAATACAATTAATATTGTAAATTTAGTTAATAAAAAGATAGCGGAAATTAATAAAACACTTCCCGAATCACTTGAAATTAAGATGATGCACGATGATTCTAAATTTATTCGTGAATCAATGAAAGAAGTATTATTCACGATTATTATGACATCGTTAATAGTAATTATGGTAATATTTGTGTTCTTAGGCGACTGGAGAGCAACATTAGTACCTTGTGTAACAATCCCTGTATCATTGATAGGTACATTCGCAGCCTTGCCTGTGTTTGGAATGTCAATAAATCTGTTGACTCTGTTTGCGATGGTGCTGGCGGTCGCAGTTGT
Organism: Candidatus Gastranaerophilales bacterium; assembly: GCA_947624645.1. GTDB lineage: Bacteria > Cyanobacteriota > Vampirovibrionia > Gastranaerophilales > Gastranaerophilaceae > Avigastranaerophilus. The sequence continues at coordinate 58,104 of CANQLG010000012.1, read as the reverse complement.
TGTCGATGACGCTATTGTTGTTATAGAAAACGTTAAAAGACACTTGGAAGAAGGCAAAACTCCTATTGAAGCTACCCAGCTTACAATGCAGGAAGTTGGGGGCGCTTTGGTTGCAATGGCTATGGTATTAATGGCTGTATTTGTACCTGTATCATTTATTTCAGGTTTGTCAGGTTTAATGTACAGACAGTTTGCCGTATGTATAGCAGTATCTATTGCACTATCAGCAATTTGTGCATTGACCTTGTCACCTGCAATGTGTTCAATAATTTTAAGACCTGAAGACCCGAACAGAAAACCGTCTAATTTCTTTACGGCCTTTATAAAAAGAGTATTTACGGCATTTGATGAGAGGTTTGATAAAGCAACACATTGGTATTTGGATGTTGTAAAAAAATTCGTGTATAACAGAAAGTTAACTATATGTTTATATTTGAGCTTTCTTGTTTTAATGGGATTTTTATTTAAAATTATTCCGACGGGATTTATTCCCGATGAAGACCAAGCTGTTGTAATGGCTCAAATAGTATTGCCTCCCGGCTCTGCTTTAAATAAAACACAAGAAGTTCTTTTAAAATTAACCGAAGAAGTTAAACAAATAGATGGTGTAGTCCCCGAAAGAATTATTACATTTGCTGGTATCGGACCTACAAACCAAGCATTTTGTATTGTTCCTTTAAAAGAATGGGATGAAAGAAAAATATATCCGTGGACTTGGGTAATAAGAAAAATACAAGGCAAATCGACGGATTTATCACATAACGGAATACTGAAAGAATTAAGAGCTCGTGTGGCAAAAATAAATGAAGCGTCAATAGCGGCATTTTCACCACCTGCAATATCAGGTATGAGTATGTTAGGCGGATTTGAGTTTCAAATGCTTTCAAAAGGTGAGCATTCACTTCAAGATATAGAAAAATTTGCTAATCAATTAACGGTTGCAGCTAATCAGGATAAAGGATTAAGCAGTGTTTACACAACATATCAGGCAAATGTTCCTCAGTATCGTTTAAATATTGATTATGAAAAAGTTTTAGCTCAAAATGTTAATATTCAGGAATTATATGCTACATTAGCTTCAACGTTAGGTTCATATTATATAAATGACTTTAATAAATTAGGACGTGTATTTAAAGTACAAATGCAAGCTGAAGATGATTTCAGAAACAAAGTTACCGATATTGAAAAAATATATGTTAAAAATATGAACGGACAAATGGTTCCTTTGATGACTATGATAGATATAGAACAGACTGTGGGAGCTGCTTCCATTACAAGATTTAACCAGTATAGAAGTGTACAATTCTCAGGTCAAGGTTCGGCAGGAAAGAGTTCAGGCGAAGCCATGAAATCAATGGAGCAGGTTGCAACAAAGACATTGCCGAAAGATGTAGGTTATGACTGGTCGGGTACTTCGCTGCAGGAAAGAGAATCATCAGGACAAACAGGTATCGTAATTGCTTTGGCATTAACTTTCGTATATTTGTTTTTGGTTGCATTGTATGAAAGCTGGTCAATACCTGTTGCTGTATTATTAATAGCCCCTGTTGCGGCACTCGGCGCATTGATATTCCAGATGATGTTAGGTCAATCATTTGACTTGTATTCACAGGTCGGTATGATAGCTTTAATAGGTATTGCGGCAAAACAATCAATATTGATTGTGGAATTTGCAAAAGATTTACATGAAAATAAAGGTTTAGGAATAGAAGAAGCTGCAATAGAAGCTGCAAGAATAAGGTTTAGAGCTATTATGATGACGGCTTTAGCATTTGTATTTGGGGTATTACCAATGGTATTTGCAACAGGCGCAGGTGCACAGAGCAGAATATCGGTAGGCTCTACGGTATTTGGCGGTATGACCGCTGCCGCTACTATCGGTACTATATTAACACCTGTTTTCTATGTACTTGTTCAATCATTAGTTGAAAATATGGCAAAAAGAAAAAAACATGTAAATGAAAATTAATTATAAGAGTAGAGTGGAAAAATGAATAAAAAATTATTTATATTAATGTTTTTGATTATGGCAAGTCCTGTGTTTGCTGTTGATGTTGATTTCAGAGAAGATGTAATAACTCCGAATTATGATGCATCAAGTGCAATACAGGTTCCCGTTCAAAAAACTTCTTTTAAACAGAAATTTAAAAATATTTTTCATAAAACCGATAAGGTAAAACCTCAAAAAACTATTGATCCCGTTAAAAAGGAACATAAAAAACAGACTAAGGAACAAAAGAAAAAACAAAAAAAATCTCAAGATAATAATAATGATATTCCGGCTGTGAATGAAAATACGGCTTCTAATACGGTATTAACAGATACTGCTTATCATGGCAGCGTAAATACAAACAGAATTATGGAAGTTGATGAATGTGTAAAAATTGCACTTGAAAAACATCCGTTAATTCAATCCGCAATGAGCAATGCAGATATTTATAAAAGCAAAATAGCACAAGCTTGGGCAAGTTATTTCCCGACATTTTCAGCGGGTGTAAGTTATTCAAGAAATGATATGCAGATGTCAAATTTTGCATTTCCGATACAGCAGTATGATATGTTCTATACCCCCACGGTATCAGGTAATATGCTGTTGTTTGATTTCGGTAAAACAAAAGCAAAAGCTGATTTGGCTAAAAGGACATACGAAGCCGCACAATATAACTTGGAAAACAGTATAAATACGGTAGTATTTACCGTTAAACAGGCATATTATAATTTATTATTTGCTCAACAACAAGTAAAAGTATATGAAGACACAGTAAATGATTATACGATGCATTTAGAACAGGCAAAAGCATATTATGACATCGGAACAAAACCGAAAATAGATGTTATAACTGCGGAATATAATTTGGGCAGGGCAAAATTAAATTTAATACAGGCAAATAATACGCTGAAAATAGCTTATGTTCAGTTAAGTAATGCAATGGGGATGCCTGAGTATTCTGATTATGATGTAACTGATAATCTTTCGACAAAGGCGTACGGAATCAGCATTGATGAAGCGGTAAAAAATGCTTATGAAACAAGTCCCGAATTATTAGCAGCCAAAAAGAAAGCAGATGCCTCCGAACTTTTGGTACGAGCTTCAAAAAGAGCATTTTTACCTGATGTATCAGGTTTTGCATCATATACCAGAGGCGGTAAAAGAGTTGATACGGACTACGGATATCAAATCGGTGCACAGCTTAATTATCAGACCGTAAATTTATTACTGTTAAAAAAACAAGTAGATGAAGCAAAGGCAACCTATAAAAAAGATTTGGCTGATTATGAAAATGCAAAACAAAATATATATTTTGAAGTAAAACAGGCATATTTAAACCTTACAACGGCTCAAGAGAGTATAACAGTTGCAAAATTATCAATGGATCAGGCAAAGGAACAATATGATCAAGCATCGGGAAGATATAAAGTAGGTTTGGGGGATGCTATTGAGCTGAAAGATGCCGAAACAACGTATAGAAATTCGCAGCTTGATTATTATAATACACTTTTGAACTATCATGTATCTGCGGCAAACCTTGAAAAATTAATGGGTACCCCAATGCAGGTTTCGGATGTTGATTTATTGTAAACAGGTTTTATACATTTAAATTAATAAATCAAAAATATTAAATACAAATTTATTGACAATGCGTTATGTGCAGGGTAAACTTTAAAACATAATGTGCAATAGTGCATGTAGTTAGATAGGTATGCCGCCTATAAATGCCAAAAGGCTGCGGCTGCCTCAAGTGAAAGGAATAAGATATGTTCGCAATTATTGAAACAGGCGGAAAACAATATCAGGTTACTGAAGGACGTTACGTTGATATTGAATTATTGGAAAATGATGTTGATTCAAAAATAGTATTTGAAAACGTTATTATGCTCGTAAATGGTAAAAAATCAAAACTCGGGCAGCCGTACGTAAAAAATGCAAGTGTTGAAGGCAGCATTGTAAAACACGATAAAACAAAGAAAGTACTTGTTTACAAACAAAGAGCTAAAAAAGGTTACAGAAGAAAACAAGGTCACAGACAAAACTTTACCAGAGTTATGATAAATAAAATCAGAACTACTGCTAAAAAATCAACAGAATCAACTTCAGAAGAATAATTTAAGGAGAATAATAAAATGGCACATAAGAAAGGTGTCGGGTCAAGTAAAAATGGCCGCGACAGTGAAAGTAAACGATTAGGCGTTAAAAAATTTGGCGGTGAAGCTGTTACTACCGGTAACATTATCGTTCGTCAAAAAGGTACTAAAATCCACCCCGGAAATAATGTCGGGATGGGAAAAGACTATACTCTCTTTGCACTTATCGACGGTGTAGTCAAATTTGAGCCCCATAGACGTGACAGAAAACAAGTTAGTGTTTACGCAGAATAGTTTTTTTTTTATAAGAAAAGGACAACTAGTAAAGTTGTTCTTTTCTTTTTATAAGGAGTTTTTATGAATAATCAAGGTTGTATTTTCTTAGAATCAGGTATAAATTTTGATTTGGATACAGTTAATGATTGTTGTATTTCACACAACGATGGCAGAGGTATGCCTGTCTTATTAAACAGTTATCATGGTGAAATGATTGATTGGGAAAATATATTTGATATAAAAGCTAAAAGAGTGGCACAGCAAAAAGAAAAAACTATTTTTGAATGTGAAAATTGTTACCATTTATTTGAATATAATTTTTCAAATGAGCGTAAAATATCGGAATTTCATTTTTCTCATTGCAAATTATGTAATGCCAGATGTATTTATTGCAGTGACGATCAAAGTATGGGTAGTGTAAATTATAACACTTATCCTATTATTAAAGATTTGATAGATAAGGGTTATTATAAATCAGGCGGTGAAGCTACTTTTCAAGGCGGTGAACCCACTTGCATGCAAAATTTTGATGAATTAATCGGGTTATTGGTTGAAAAAGGTACTAAAGTCAGAGTTCATACCAGCGGTATAAAATATAGCGAAACAGTTTTTGAAGCACTAAAAAAAGGAATGGGCAATGTTGTTATTTCATTGGATTCAGGTACTTATGATACTTATAAAAAAGTTAAACAAGTCGATAAATTCAATATAGTTTGTGAGAATATCAAAAAATATGCTCAGGCTTCACCTGATAATGTTATTATAAAGTATATTATTATTCCCGGTATAAATGATTCAATTGATGAAATTAATCAATTTTTTAAGTTGATGAAAAATTTTAATATTAATACCGTTGCTCTTGATATTGAAGTACGATACGCAAGAAAATATAACAATAAAGATGTATCTTTACATATATATCTTTTGGCAGATTATTTTAATAATAAAGCAAAAAAATCTAAGATAAATGTTCTTACATATAGTTTTCTAACTTATGTATTAAGGAACAGACAGATAAAAAAACTACCTGATTATATTTGTGGAAGTAAATTTCTTAGTAAATGCATAATTAAACTGCATAAAGACAAAAGTAAAAATTTAGTATACAGAAGATGATATTTTGTTAAAAGATGTTAAATTAATTGTTGAAATTGACATACTTTAAGTTAAAATATAAAATATACACTACCAAAAACGGGTTGGAAGATTCGGCCATATATCAGAGAAAGTAAGAAAAATCTCTTTCTTTTAAGAGTAAAATTATGATAAATACAATTTTAAAACATAATAATAAATCTAAAATTTCAATTGACAATATAGCACAGGAAATATTATTTGTTCCGCAATGGGAAAAAATAAAATCCTTTATGATATCTAAAAATATATTTTTATTTGATAAAAGTATTGTGAAAGTTGATTTATACAGAAAATTTTCATCTAAACACGGTATAGAAAAATATGCTTTAAAATATGATGATAATAAAATAATTGCGTCAATGGATTTAAAAATATATAAAGATAGCGTATATATAATAAATTTGGATATAAAAACCATAACGGAAGAAGCAATAGATAAATTATTGCAGGCAGCTGTTGAAAAAGCATTATATAATACAACCGAAAAAGAAGTATTTATCAATTTATCTCAAGATATATCAAAAAAGAACAGAATTAGAAAAATATTATTGAACAGTCAATTTGAAACCGAACAAAATCAAAGTGAATATGAAAAGAAATTATTTGGTGAAACATTTAAATTAAAAGCAGAAAATAATCAATATTGGCAAAAGAAGATTAAACAAATACCAATACTAATAAACAAATAGATTTCATATATATATATGATTTTGGAATCGCAATAAATTAATACAATTAAGGAGGGAAAAAATAATATTATTCTCCGGAGTAATTAATGAGCGATAATATTGGAAATAATTCATATAATAACATTAAAAGGCTTTCTGATAGTGAGCTTGAGAGCCTATGGATGAGTTATTTGGAAGATAAATCCAACAAAAAACTGCGGGATATACTAATAGTTCAATACATCTATTTAACGAAATACGTAATAGGGAGAATAAAATTAACTCTTCCGCCTAATTATGCCGTAGATGATATAACAAGTTTCGGTTTAGAAGGTTTAATAGATGCGATAGAAAAATTTGTACCCGCAAAAGGTTCACATTTTGAAACGTATGCAATAATGAGGATTAGAGGAACAATAATAGATAAAATCCGTTCTCAAGATTGGATGCCCAGAAGTATCAGAAAAAAAATTAAAGATATCAAGACTGCAATTGAAGAATTAAAACAACAATTAAGAAGAACTCCTACAAATCAGGAAATTGCTGATTATTTAGGCATAGAAAAAGAAAAAGTAATATCTATAATGGCGGAAGATACTTCTGTCGGTTCATTATATGAAAAAAAATATTCGGGTGATGAGGGTATAGAGCTTATTGATACAATTGAGGATACAAATTCCGTTAATCCTTTGGATAAACTTGAAGAAAGAGATGTTAAAAATGAGCTTCAAACTGCATTGCAAAAGCTTCCTGAACGTGAACGAATGGTTATGGTGCTTTATTATCACGAAAATATGACTTTAAAAGAAATCGGAGAAAGTCTTGACGTTTCTGAATCCAGAATTTGCCAAATCCATGCTCAAGCTATTATGAAGCTAAGAAATATCCTTAATGAAAACAGATTCGATAAAACTAATGTAAAATAATTTCTTTCAATAAGTTAAAATCATATTCTTTATGACAATTATATCGGATATTGGTTTTTAAAAACTTTTCAAATGTATTATTTAAATTTTCTTTTTTATCTAAATCAATAAAATCAAGGTTAAACTCGGATGCCAAGGTTTTAACTTTTATGTCATAGCTTATGGGCAGCAGTTTTACGTTGTTTTTGATTGCGATAAGGCAGGCATGGTATCGCATTGCGATAAGAGTATCCAGTTGTGCAATATCTTCTATGATTTTATCATTAGAAGTATTTTCCACAATAACGGCATTCGGAATATATGTTTTAAGTTTATTTAAAGCCGGTATGTCTATACTGTTTTGCATTGATAAAAGATATATGTCTTTATTTGAGAAAAATTTATTTATGCAAAAGGATAACTCCTTTAAAAATTCATCAGTAAGATTTTTATAATTTCTAAGTTGAATGCCGATTTTATCTGATTTTGTAACTGTGACAGGCTCGATATTAAATACAGGATCCGGCATAAGTTGTGATTTTATATTCCATTTATCAAGAAGTTTTTTACTTTCAATATCTCTGACACTGATAAAAGAAGTGTTGTTTAATAAAAATCTTGTGATTTTTTTTAGGAAAATATTGTTTATAGGACCGATACCTTGGGCAAATATAACTGTTTTTTTCTTAAAAATTTGTGCAAAAAATATAACGGATAAGTAATATAAAAGGCTTTTTTTGCTGGTTACATCCTGAAGCAGACTTCCTCCGCCCGAGATAAGGCAATCTGAATTTTTTATCGTTTTAACAACTTGTGTTAAACTAAATGTTTGAACACTTTTAACATTATATAATTCGCTTGTTTTATGCGGATTGGAAGAAAAAACAGTTATTTGAATACTTTTATCCGTTTTTTTCAGGTTATCGATAAGAACTTTTAAGATAGTTTCATCTCCGAAATTATCAAATCCGAAATATCCTGAAATACATACATTTTTAGTCATTTTGACCTTTAAAAATCTTATAAACTTCTTCTTTTGAAGGAATCGATTTAACAGCACCGTAATTTTTAATTTGTAAACCTGCAACTATTGCCCCTAAAGATGCGGCTTTATAAGGTGACATTCCGTTATGCAAAGCATGTAATACGCCCCCGTTAAATGCGTCACCTGCTCCGGTATCATCAATGACGTCTTCATTTATAAAGTTAACAAATTCTACTTGACCTTGATATCCTACATAATATCCTTTTTCTATCGAAGATTTAATTATAACTGTTGATAATCCTTTATCCCACAAATATTTTATGGTATTGTCAATGGAAGCTGAATCGATAACTATTTTAGAATCATATTTAACATTAAGAAAAATGATATCAAGATAGTCAATAATTTCATTAAACGCTTCTTTTGCTTCATCTTCAGACCAAATTTTACTTGTATAATTAGGGTCATAGGCAGTTGTGATATTATTTTCTTTTGCAATTTTGAAAGCTTCTTTAACCGCTTCACGAGCACTTATGGATAAAGACTGGGTTATTCCGGTCGAATAAAGAATAGAAGTATTTTTAATATAATCCGGAGATATATCTTCAATTGAAAGGTTAGTAGCGGCGCTTTTTTTTCGATAAAACGTAAATTCCTTGCTTAAACAATCTTCGGTTTTCGATACAAGATAAAGACCGTTAACACCTTGAACAGGTTTAACATGAGAAATATCCAGTCCCTCGTTTTGCCAGCTTTCAAGCAGATAATTTCTGAAACAATCCATTCCTATTCTTGAAATAAATCCTACTTTTGAACCCAATCTTAAAGCAGCAATGGCTGTTGTTAAAGTATCTCCACCATAATACTTATCTAAACTTTTTGCGGTTGTCAGATTTTCACTTGAAGAAAGTTCTATTAAACTTTCACCTATTGTTATTATGTCCAGTTTCTCATCCATAATACTTTTCTTCTTTTGTTTGTACTTTATCAAAAAGATTTAAAATAATCAAATATATTATTATAATTTTAGTGTCTTTTAGACGGCTAAATGTTTAAATGCTTTAACAACAACTTGTGTTCTGTCTTCAACTTCAAGTTTTTGTATAATGCTGCTAACGTGTACTTTAACAGTATTTACACTAACATCAAGAATTTTGGATATTTCTCCGTTGTTTAATCCCTCACATATGTATTGAAGAACATGTCCTTCACGTTCGGTAAGATTATATTTACTTATTAAATCAATATTTTGAGGTTTTTTATCGGCAATAAGATTTTTGACAATTATATCGGCAGCTTTTGAATCAAACCATAAAGCTCCATCCGTTACACTAAGCAGAATATTGCTTAATAATTCGGGCGAAATATCTTTTGAACAATATGCACTTGCACCTGCTTTAATTGCATCCAATATCTCAGTTTCACTGTTGTGAGAGGTTAAAATAATAATTTTAATATTTTTATTGATATTTTTAATTTCACGAGTAGCTTCAATTCCGTTCATTAACGGCAGTCCTAAATCCATAATAACAATATCAATATGTTTTGACTTAACTATATTTATTGCATCTTCGGCATTTACTGCTTCCGATATTTCATTAATATATTTATTTGTTTCAAAAGCTGTTTTTAGTCCGAATCTAATTAAGGCGTGGTCTTCCACAATTAAAACATTACTCATTGTTAACCGCCGTTTCATTTTTTCGCAGATAATAAGAATCAAATATATTAATAATCTTTTTATCGGACTGAGAAAAATCATTCTTTTGAAGAATGTTAAAAAAGGATAGCAAGTTATATCCTGAAAGAAATTTTCTGTCTTTCTCTTTAAGTTTTATACCATATTCGCTGATTAAAACATCCATAATCTCATCGCAAGGCAGACTAAAAAATATATCGACAATTTTAGGGTCGAAATGTTTGCCTCTGCCCTCATTTATAATATTCAATGCCTCTTTCATAGGCATTCTGTCACGGTAATGACGGACTGAAGTTATAGCGTCAAAAACATCGCTAACGGCTAAAATTCTGCCTCCAAAAGGTATTTGCTCGCCTTTTAAACCTCTAAAATAACCCGTTCCGTCAAATTTTTCATGGTGAGAAGAAGCTATTTCGGCTATTTCTGCAAATGATTTATTAATATTAGTTTTTTTCAATATGTCATATGTTAATTTTGCATGTTCTTTAATATGTTCATATTCTTCTTTTGTTAAAGCACCTTTTTTTTGTAAAACGGAGTCTTTAATACCTATTTTCCCGATATCGTGCAATGTAGCTGCTTTTAAGATTATTTCGGTTTCATCTTTGTTATATCCGAGTTTGTTACATATAAGTTCGGAATACTGTCTGACACGGTTTGAATGACCTAAAGTAATTTTATCACGAGCTTCAATAGATGCAGCCAGAGTATCAATAAATCCCGCAAATAAAAGCTTTTGTTCAAATATCATATTTTGCTGAATATTAAACAACATACTGTTTTCTATTGCAATACCTGCATTAGTTCCGATTGCTAACAATAAATCCTCATCAGCTGATGTAAAATCACCGTCTTTTTTATTAAGAACCTGAAATACTCCGATAATTTCATATTTAATATTTCGTATTGGCATACACAAAAGATTATATGTTTTATATCCTGTATGTTTATCAATATCTTTATTAAATCTTTCGTCCTTATAGGCATCTTTTATAATAATAGTTTCACCTGTTTTAAGTACATGTCCTGCAAACCCTTTATCGGCTTTAAATCTGATTTCTTCACTATTCATTCCAAGCGCAACCTTAGACCATAATTCGTTTTTAGCTTTATCATAAAGAAAAACAGTACATCTATCAGCATTTAGCACCAATTTTGTCTGTTCCGCTATTGTATTTAAAAGATTATCAAGGTTAGCTTCTTGCGCATTAACGGTTCTTGCTATTTTGGATAATGCTATTAATAAAGTTGCATTTTGGTCTTTATCAGGTTTTGTGCGGTCAATTGTATTGCAAGTTTTTATTTGCTCAAGGTAATCTATGGTTTTTAATTTGATTGCAGGGTATAAATCAAGCTCATCAAGCGCACAAGACAGATAATATTGCGCATCTTGATATTTATGTTCAAAGAAATAAATACAGCCGAATGCAAATTTATTTATGGAAACGGCACTTTTATCAGAAGAACTTTCCGCTAAAAATTTTGCATCTTCCAATAACAAAAGTGATTTATAATAACTTTCTTTTTTACACAAATATTTAAAAAGTCCGCTAAAAGATAAACAAACGGAAACCATAGCCGTATTTTTATCGGCTAAAAAAATCTTGTATGCCGAAACTAACTTTTCATCAGCGTGTTTATAATCATCTTTAATATATAAATCTAATGCTTCGTTAAAGAGATTTTCAGCATTATTAATTGACTCAACTTGGTGCATTTTAGGCATATAAATCCTTAACAAACTCACTAATTCATTATACAATATATTTATGAGAAAAGTAAGTATAATAATACCCGTATATAATGAAAAAGAAACACTGACAGCATTACTTGAAAAAGTAGAACAGGCAAAATTTGCAGGGCTTGAAAAGGAAATAATTATAACGGATGATGCCTCAACAGACGGAACAATTGATATAATCAGACAGCTTGATAAACCGTATAAAAAGCTTTTTCATAAAAAAAATCAAGGAAAAGGTGCGGCAATAAGAACTGCGATAAAAGAAGCAACAGGTGATTTTATAGTTATACAAGATGCCGATTTGGAATATTTGCCTGATGATTATGATAATATACTGCCTTTATTGATTAATGATAAAGCAGATGTAGTTTACGGCTCAAGATTTATAATAAAATCAAACCTTAAAAATTTTATTTTAAAAAATAAGCTTGCCAATAAATTTTTAACTTTGCTTACAAATGTATTATATGGTGCAGAAATAACTGATATGGAGACATGTTATAAAGCGTTTAAACGGGAATTTATACAAAATATAACAATAAGGGCAAACAGATTTGATTTTGAACCTGAAATTACTGCGAAAATATTGAAAAAAGGCGCCAGAATTAAAGAAGTACCGATTAATTATATTGCAAGAGGTCATAATGACGGTAAAAAAATCAATTGGAAAGATGGAATCCACGCAATTATTACTCTAATAAAATATAGATTTATTGATTAATCCGTAAATCTTGTATTATAATTTAACCATGTTCAGACAATTTTTACCGATAATATTATTAACAATTTCAAATATATTTATGACCTTTGCGTGGTATGGTCATTTGAAGTATAAAGCTACCGCACTATGGATTGTAATACTTGTCAGCTGGTCAATTGCATTATTGGAATATTGTTTTCAGGTGCCGGCAAACAGAATCGGGCATGATTATTTTTCGGCGGCTCAATTAAAAACTATGCAGGAAGTTATAACATTGATTGTATTCAGTGTTTTTTCGGTTCTGTACTTAAAAGAAGAATTTAAATGGAACTACCTTGTAGGTTTTGCGTTAATTGTTATAGCCGTATTTTTTATATTTAAAAAATGGTAGGTTCAAATAGATATTATAATTTATTTATGCCCCAAAACCGCCTTATTGCCTCTCCGAAAGCAGAGTGTAAATATTATATTTTTTTAGCAAAATATTTAAAAACGGAGGGAATATATGAATAAATTATTAATGCTTGGTGTTATTGCCGGAATCGGTTTTGGTATTGCAAAAATAATGAAAAAACATAAAAATCAAGATATAAGTAATAATCAAACCGAACAAGCAATGAATTAATTAAAATAAAAGGGTTTCCTAATTTTCAGGAAGCCCTTTTTAACTTTGATTTATGAGTTAAACTCAATTAATTTTTGTTTTTTCTCTTTATATTTTTCGGGAGTAAAATCTGTTAATCCTAATTTTACTCTGTCCTGATAGGTTAATTCATTAAATATTGAATTAGTTCTTCTGAAAATATCCGAATATCTCAGCCCGTTTTTTGTTTTATGACCGTATAGAACCGGCGGTTCATCAGAAGCATCTTTATTAAAAATATAATTTACTGCAAGAGCAATATCTGTTCTATGCAGACCCTGAGCGCAGGAGATGTAAAAATCCCCGTCATTTAAAACTTTAAATAAATCAGGCAGACAGTTTATAATTTCTCTGTTAGAAGTTTTTTCCGCATCTATCGGAAAATGATGATAAGACATACCTGCGGCTTTAACCCTATTTTCATAGGATTTTGAAAAATCACTTGTTTTTATATCAATAATATGCCTTATACCTTTTTTATGTAAAGGAAAAATAAATTTATGATTTCTTTTATTTGCAAGACTCTCGCCCCGAAGCCCGTTATTATTTAACCTGTGAAGATTTGGTATGTTAAGATTAACCTGACTGTATTTTTCTGACTCACTCTGACCTTTAAAACTTATAAACGGATATAGATAATAAGGCATATTTAACGGAGAGCTTGTTTTTTCATTTGAAAAATGTTTTTTGGCAGCAGGTTTAGAGAATTTATTATTTTGTATATTATATGTATCTGAGATTCTTAACGGTTGTATCATAATGTCATCATTCCGTTTACATTAAAAAGTGTAAAAAAATTTTTTTGTTATTTTTATTTTAAATTTGATAAATTCAATTTTTTTAATCTGTTACCAAGCTCCGAAATAAATGTATCTAAATCAGACCAGCCGAGATTCTTAACAAAATTATCATCAATATTAATATAGGCTCCGTCAATATCTTGTTTTAAAAAATCATTAACAATTCTTCTGGTCATTTGAATAGATTTTTGCGGAGTCTTTGATTCAAATTTAGGCACAACTTTTTCGTTAGGATTAAATAAATAATTAATTCCGAAAGCTACATCGGTTCTGTTAGTGCCTTCATTGCAGCCTATATAAAAACTACCTTTATCCATGGCATCAAAAAAATTCGGCATAGATGCTTTCATAGAATCAATTTGCTCAGGAGTTAATTTTTGGTCATAATGAATCGGGAAAAAGACATAATCCAAACCCTTAGAACCTGCGAATTGAGCACTTCTTTCAATATTACTTTCGGCTCTTAAATCAATAATAGTATTTATACCATAGTCCTTTAAGAGCGGCATAAATTTTTTATTATTTTTAGCAAAAATACTGCTTGCTCTAACCCCTTTTTTATTAGTAGAAAGAGTGAGGTTTTGGATATTTAGTTTTTGCAGTTCTCTATAATTAAAAGGCAGATTATCATATTCTGAATCTGAAATATTTGCAGGGTTTATTCTATACGGAGCATCATCAATTAAACTGTAAGCCCCTGTTGTTTCATAGATATGATATCTGATTGCATCCAAATAAGGGTTGTCTTCCCAAAGCGGGTCTTGAAATCTTTCCGCAGGATGCGGGGGTTCTTCTCGTTTTTTTGCATCATCTATATCAGGATTTATAAAGGGTTTTTTAGGTTCGATTTTTGTTCCCAAATAACAGTTGTAGTTTTTATTCAGTTTAAGAATTATTTTTTGAGTGTTTTTATCCGTTTGATTTCCGGCTGAAGAATCTGTTTGATGTGTATATGAATCCGGAATAAGCGGAAGTATTTTGTATTTTTCAACAGGTTTTTTATTAACCTGTTGAATTGAATCTGCATATTTATGATTATCAATATTAAATGCTTCCATCAACCATACCCCTTATAATAATAAAAAGTTTTTTTGTGCTATTAAATTGCCAAAAATACTAATCTATGTAACAAATTAAAAATATCCCGAAGAGCTAGTTAAATAATCTGTAATGAATAATAAAAGTTAGTGTATAATATTTTGGGGATAAGTGAGGATTTAAAATGAAAAAAATAATACTTTCAGTCGCAATAATATTTATAGGTTTAATAAGCTACGGAGCTGATTATTCAAGTTATAAATTGGATAACGGGCAAACGGTAGTAATACAAGAGGTACATGATAATCCTATTGTAATAATAGATACGTGGATAAAAACAGGCTCCATAAATGAAAGTGATGAGAATAACGGAGTGGCACATTTTCTTGAGCATTTATTTTTTAAAGGCACGCCAAAACACCCCTCCAAAGAATTTGATCAAATACTTGAATCAAAAGGAGCAATAACAAATGCTGCTACAAGTAAAGATTATACCCATTATTATATATTAATTCCCTCGCAATATTTTGATTTAGCTATGGATTTACATTCCGATATGCTGTTAAACCCTTTAATACCAAGAAAAGAACTTGAAAAAGAACGAAAAGTAGTAATAGAAGAAATAGCAAAAAATAATGATAAACCGACAACTATTCTTTATCGTAATATGAATAATATTTTTTATAAAATACATCCGTATAAAAGAGATGTAATTGGGACAAAGGAAGTAATAGAAAATATTACACGGGAACAGATTTTAGATTTTTATAATAAATGGTATACACCTGAGAATATGACGACTGTGATAGTAGGAGATATAGACAGCCAAATAGCATTAGAAACTGTAAAAACCAAATTTAATAAACCCACGCAGGAACAGGTTAAAAAATCGCATATTGAATATAAATCTGATAAAAGACCCTCAAGCCAAAAACAAACCGAGCAAGAACTAAAGATAGAAACAGGATATATAATGATAGGCTTTAAAGGCTGTCATCCCATAACTAACAAAGATTCTTACGCATTAGATGTATTAGCTACTATACTTGGGGAAGGGAAATCATCAAGATTATATAAAAATATAAAAGAACAAAAACAAATGGTTCATTCTATCGGAGCATCCCATGCTTCAATGAAGGATGATTCCATATTCTATATTTCTGCAAATTATATAACACAGGATATTCCCCGATTAAAAAATGCGATATTTGAAGAAATTACTAACATACAAAAAAACGGAATAACACAGGAAGAATTAAATAAAGCGAAAAATATAATAGAAAGAGATACTTTTTATTCCAGAGAATCAATATCTAATATTGCATCAGAAATAGGTTATACGGTTACTTTAACGGATGATATTTCTTTTTATAAAAATTATCTTGCAAATATAAATAAGGTAACATGTGAAGATATAAAAAGAGCGGCTAAAGAATATCTGGACGCAAATACGGCAGTAATATCAATAGTAAAACCTGAAAATGAAGAAAACAGCCAAATTAGTCAGGATGAAAATAAAAATTATAATGCAAAAATAATCAGTCAAAATCAAGACACGACAAAATATCTGCTTGAGAATGGAGCTGAATTGGTAATAACCAAAAATAGTGCAAATGATATTATAGCAATGGAAATAGCTTCAAGAGGGGGTAATAATTTAGAAAAAATTAAAGGCAGTATGCAGGTATTGGCGCAGACTCTGTTAAAGGGTACATACAAGTATAAAAATCAAGAGCTTTCACAGTTGTTGGAAGAAAACGGGATTATAATTGCCCCAAGTGCTTTGGGAGATTCTTTTAATATTGCCGTTAAATATACAAAAAATGAAAAAGATTTAGCGCTTGATATATTGGAAGAAGTTATAAATAAAGCTTCATTGGATTCATTTGATATAGACAGAGTAAAGTCCGACAAGATGTATTCAATAAGAAATAAAAAGAATACTCCTGATACACTTATATTTGATGAATTTAAAACCGAATTATGGAAAGGAACTCCATACGGAAATACGGGAAAAGTACTTCAAAAAACAATACCCGAAATACAAAAAGAAGATATAATTGAACTTTATAAAAATTTATTTCCTGCCGAAAATGTAGTAATAACAATCAACGGAAATGTAGATAATCAGGAATATGTAAATTATTTTTCAAGATTATTAAAAAACAGCGGTAAGCCGAAAATAAATATTACTGATTATAAATATAAGTTTAAACCTTTAACATCTAATAAGACAATAAAAATAAGTAATGATGCACAAGCAGTATGGATAGTTATAGGCTGGTTAACAGACGGAAATACAAATGAGAAAGATTGGGCGATATTACAAGTAATTGATTCAATATTAGGCTCCGGCATGAGTTCAAGATTATTTACAACACTAAGAGATGAACAGAGTTTGGCATATCAGGTTGGCTCAAGCTTTTCAGCAAATATTAATAAAGGAGCATTTGCACTATATATAGCAACAAATCCTAATAGTGTTCAAAAAGCAAAGCAGGGATTATTTAACGAAATAAACAGATTAAAAAAAGAATTTGTTACGGAAAAAGAACTTAATGAAGCAAAAGATAAAATTTTGGGAAATTTTGTACTGTCAATGGAAACAAATATGGATAAAGCATCTGTAATGAATACTCTTGAATTAAGTAACCGAGGATATGAATTTATAGATAAATATCCCGAATTAATAAAGTCTGTAACTATTCAGGATATAATAAAAACGGCAAATAAATATTTTTCTCAGCCTTATATATATGCGATTTCAGGTCCCAATAAATCTATTGAAAAAATGTAAAATATTTTATAATATAAAACTATGAGAAATGAAATATATTCAGGTAAAGAATTTTATATAATATCAAGAAGTATAGATAATGCTGCGAGCTGCAAAGTTGTTGAAGTATGTGAAGACAGTTTTAAAGTAAAACTCAACAATAAAAACAAATACGAAAAGGATGAATCGGTAGAATTATTTACGTCAAGTTCTAAGGGGGAAATATATTTTGAAACCATAGTAAAAGAAGTTAATGACGATATTATATCCGTATGGTTTCCTTTATCTTATAAATATCTTCAAAGACGTGAATATACAAGAATAAATTCCGATAAAGAAATAGAACTTTTATATGAAGATAAAAGTATAAAAGCAAAATTAATTGATTTTAGTGCAGGCGGGATGAAAGTCAAGGTATCAACTCAATTAATGCTGATGAGTGAGTATAAAGTAAATTTTAATATTGATGAACAATTACTAAAAATAGTTTTTGAACCGATTAGAATTGAAGCTGACTCAACTGACTTTATAGTTTCAGGAAAATATAAAGATATAAATAATTCTGACAGAATAACTCTTGTTCAATATTGTTACAGAAAATACATTGAAGAATGTATTAAATAAACTTGTAAAACGTAAAAAAATATTGTTAAATATACTTATATTAAATATTTAAACGGAACAGGAAAAATCGTGGCTAAGAATAGTGTAAAAAGAAAAAAGAAAAATAATAATTTTTCATTTAAATTTAATAATACAATAATGCTGAGTATAATATTTGTTGTTATAGCAATAGTAATTATTGTAGAAGGTGTGCTTTATGCCTATTCGAGAGATACAATAAAAAATTTGGAAAATAAACTTCCGTCCGAGTTTATAGAGAGTTTATATGTGTTTAATAACAATAATCAAACAATAGAGGAATTTGAAAATAATTTACCCAACTTAAAAAACGAAATTAATTCGGTGGTTGATAATAAGTATAAAATAAAAGATATATTGGTTACTGATGAAAACTTAAAGATAATACATAAAACATTAGATGATAGTGCGAGATATATATATAAGGTGAACAAGACCCCGTCATCATTCCAACTGGTGGCATCAACAAGATACAATGCCGATAATTACAGAAGTATATATATAAAGAAAACCATTACAGATAAAAAGCAATTTGGTGTTGAACAAAAAACGAAAACATATAATATACATTTGATATTACCAAAAGACACGGAAGCATATACAAGAAATATAGATGATTTTGCTAAATTGTTTTTCAGTTTTATATTGGCACTGAGTTTAATTTTGGCATATCTTTTAGCAAAGAGTATATCAAAGCCGTTATCAACAATGGAAGAAACAGTTTCAAAAATAGCTAAGGGAGATTTATCGGGGAGATTGGAATATACAAAATATTTTGAAATAAACCAATTGGTGCAAGCATATAATATGATGGCAAATGCATTGCAGAGGATGTATTCTACATTAGAAGTACAGGTACAAGATAGAACAAGAGAATTAAAAAATGCATATTCGGAATTACAGAATACCCAAGCAATGATGGTACATTCAGAGAAAATGAAATCATTAGGTGAACTGGTTGCAGGTATAATGCATGAAATAAATAATCCCATAAACTTTATATATGGAAATATGGTGCATTTAGGAAATTATTCAAAAGATTTAATAAATATAATAGACGAATACACCAAATATGAAGCATCATTAAAACCTGAAGAAAAAGCAGTAATTGAACAATTAAAGCAAGAAACGGATTATGAATTTTTAAAAACAGATATGCCGGATTTAATAAAGAGTTGTCATGAAGGTGCGGATAGAGCCAAAAATATAATACAAGATTTAAAGAGTTTCTCAAGGATGGAAGAAACAACAATAAAAGATGTAGATATAAAAAATGAAATAGATATAACATTAAATATACTTCACAATAAATTAAAGAATAAAGCTGAGATACATAAAGAATATACAGAACCCATACCAAAAATAGAAGCATTTGGCGGACAATTAAATCAGGTATTTATGAATATACTTGATAATGCGGCAGGTGCAATAAAAGAAAAAGGCGATATATGGATACGTGTTAATGTAGGTGAAGATATGAAGCATTTAGTAATAGAAATAGAAGATAACGGTTCAGGAATGGATGAAGAAACGGCAAGAAAAGTATTTGACCCGTTCTTTACAACAAAGCCGGTGGGTCAAGGTACCGGTTTAGGGATGTCAATAACGCATAAAATAATAAAGAACCATCAAGGTGATATAAGATTAGAATCAAAATTAGGTGAAGGAACAAAGTTTATAATAACATTGCCGATAAATATAGACAGAGAACATTTAAACGAAAGTATGATAAGTGAAGGTGTTGTAAATGGATAAGTATAAAGTATTAATAGTAGATGATGAACCTGATAACTTAGCCTTACTATACAGAACCTTACGAGGGAAATATGAGATAGCCAGATCAACTTCACCACTTTTGGCATTAGAGATGTTAAAGCAAGAAAAGTTTCATTGTATATTGTCAGACCATAAGATGCCTGAGATGGACGGCGTAGAATTTTTAAAGCGTAGTTATGAGATATCTCCTGAAACAATGAGATTGTTAGTTACGGCATATACAGATGCAGGGATATTGATAGATGCAATTAACTATGCAAAGATATACAGATACATAAAAAAGCCGTACAATCCTGATGAATTACTATTAACGGTAGAAAATGCACTGGAATATTGGCAATTAAAAGCAGATAACAGTTCGTTGATAAATGATTTAAAAGAACTGTTTGCAGGAACAGTAACTGCGATAGTTGAAGCTTTGGATTCGAAAGATGCATATACTTTGGGCAGAAGCAGGAGGGTAACATTTTATTCAGTAAATATAGCAAAATCTATGCATTTAAATGATGCTACAATTGCAAAGATAGAGCTTGCAGGTTTGTTACATGATATTGGTATGATAGGGATTTCAGATGATATATTGGGAAAAGTGGAACAACTAACCCCGGAAGAATATGGTGAAATAAAAGAACACGTACATCATAGTGTAAAAATCTTGGATGACATAAAACAGTTGAAAGACGTAGTTGAAATAATAAAATTTCATCATGAATTTTATGACGGGAACGGATATCCCTACGGTAAAAAAGGAGATGAAATTCCGATTGGTTCAAGAATAATATCAGTAGCTGATGCATTTGACAGTATGATAACACCAAAAGTATACAGAAATCAGGTTACTCCAAGAGAAGCTTTAAACAAAATAAAAGAATTGTCAGGTAAACAATTTGATCCTGCCGTAGTGGAAAGTTTTGAACAAATATTGCCAAATTTATTAATTGAAATTAGAGAAATGGAAAAAGCACTAAAAAAATAACTTTGTGATAATATAAAAATTGTTAAAAATCAAACAGAGGTTATTTTTTATATGAGAATGTCAAAACTATTTGTTCAGACTTTAAGAGAATTTCCGTCAGATGCGGAGGTAATGAGTCATAAATTGCTCGTAAGAGCAGGATATATAAGGAAACTGACAAACGGAGTATACAATTATCTGCCTTTAATGTGGCGTGTATTAAAAAAGATAGAAAATATAGTCAGAGAAGAAATGGACGCTGCCGGAGCGCAGGAGCTTTTAATGCCGTTTGTACAGCCGAGTGAATTATGGCAGGAATCAGGCAGATGGGAAGTATACGGAAAAGAACTTATGCGTTTAAAAGACAGGCATAATCGTGAGATGTGCTTAGGACCTACTCATGAAGAAGTAATAACTTCAATCGGAAGAGAGGGAATACGCTCATATAAACAATTGCCCGTAAATTTATATCAAATTCAATCAAAATTCAGAGATGAAATAAGACCCAGATTCGGGCTTCTGCGCGGACGAGAATTTATAATGAAAGATGCATACAGCTTTGATGCGGATGAAGAAGGTCTGGATAAATCTTATGAAATAATGGCAAAGGCATATAAAAAAATATTTGAAAGATGCGGTTTAGAAACGAAAATGGTTCAATCTGATTCCGGTGCAATCGGCGGAAGTGTTTCGCATGAATTTATGGTTTTGGTAAATGAAGAATCAGAAAATAATGCCGGAGAAAATGATGTATTTTATTGCACAAAATGCGGATACAGCGCAAACTCTAACCATGCCGTATCAATATTGAATCCTGCCGAAACGGACGGGCATTTCGATAAAGCTCAAATTACGGATACGCCTGATGTACATTCAATAGAAGAATTATCACAATTTTTAAAAGTTCCCTCGAGTGTCATTTGTAAATGTTTAATATATGTAATAGACGGTAAATATGTAGCAGCATTAATTAGAGGCGATAGGACAGTTGAAGAAACCAAGCTGATGAATGTTTTTGCAGGTAATGACATCAGAATAGCAAGAAATGATGAAATAGAAGAAATAATGAATAATTCGGGATTTTCTGCAATTGCAGGGTTTATAGGTCCAAAAGGTTTAAAAGGCGTTGAAATTGTTGCTGATGAAACAGTAAAAGAGTTAAAGAATTTTGTAATAGGAATAAACCAAACAGATAAACATCTTACAGGAGCAAATTGGGGTAGTGATGTAGAGCTGCCAGAAAAAATAGCGGATATAAGACTTGTAGAACAAAATGATAAGTGCAAAGACTGCGGGGCAGAGCTGAAAGTTACAAAAGGTATAGAAGTAGGGAATATATTTAAACTTGGAACAAAGTATTCCAAAGCAATGAATGCAACATTTACAGATAAAGACGGTCAAGAAAAACCTTTTATTATGGGGTGCTATGGAATAGGAATATCACGAACAGCTGCTGCTGCGGTTGAAAGACACCATGATGAATACGGAATAAAATGGCCCGTATCAATTGCGCCATATAAGGTAATAGTGGTACCCGTCAGTGATCAGGATGAAAAACAAATGAGTGTTGCGGAAGAAATATATAATAAATTAATTGAAGCAAAAATTGAAGTATTGCTGGATGACAGGCAGGAACGTGCCGGTGTAAAACTAAAAGATGCGGATTTAATAGGTATTCCATATCGAATAACAGTCGGTAAAACGATTCTGGATAATCTTGTAGAATTTAAAGAGCGTGCAACTAATGTTACACAAACGATTTCACCTGATGAAGCAGTCCAAAGGATAATAAATATTTCTTAATAAAAAATGAAAAATTGACAATAAATTTTGTTTAGAAAACTTCAAACAAAACAAAAAGGAAAATTTGTTTTGCTTTCAATTACTCCAAATATCAGCACCAAAATACCAATTCCGTCCAAAAAGACGGTAAAAAGTTTTGCGGGTGCCGATATTTCGGATATAATATCAAAAGGGAATCAAGCATTAAATTCAAATAAGTATGAAGAAGCATTGAAATATTATCAACAGGCAAATCAAATAAATTCTGAGGAAAAAAGCGTATATAGAAGACTCGGTAAAGCATATTTCGGTTTAAAAAATTATGATAAAGCCGAAGAAAACTATAAAAAATATTTAGAAACCAGCCCAAACGATTCGGAATGTTTAATAGATTTAGGCGAAGCACAACGACTTGGCGGATATTATAAAAAAGCAATAACAACTTTTGAAAAAGCATATTCACTTGATAATTCAAATGATTTGGCACGAAGAAAAATTTTGGAAACAAAAAATAATGAAATGAGCATATATTCACCCCTGCAAGCCAAATCTCAAAAAAATGAATATGCATCACAGAATTTAAAAAAAGCACTGGATATGACAATAGCCTACATGGGCAATGATTATATGAAAACATTGAGTGATGTATCGATATGCTTTGGTGAAACGGCATCAATGGGCGGAACGGCGAATATAGCACAATGGGAAAACAGCAAAAATACAATAACGGTATCTGATTCATATATCTATGCATCTCCCCAAGTAATAGCCGCATATTTAAGTCATGAATGTGTACACGCCCACGATAAAGACGGGTATACATCGGTAAAGGAAGAACAAGATGCTTATGAAGTAGCAGCGAAATTTTGGATAAAAAATGCTAAAGGAATAAAAGACCCTGAAATGGATTATGCTGCCGATTTGTATAAACAATCACCGTCTGATTTAAGTAGCAGGGTAAAAGAAATATATGAGCTAAGGGATCCTTCAATATCACAAACGTCCCCCAATCATCCGCCGACAACAAAATCATTCAGTTTCAGGTTACCCAAAAAACAGGCGGCAAATCAACCGATAAAGCAGTATGATGTTATTGCTTAAGTAGCTATCTGCTGCTCGGGATTTTGATCCAAGTTTATTGAAATTTGACCTTTAGATGCTTCTAATATTGTGTTTGTTGCGCTTGCAACATATTTATTGTATTTCTTTTTTAATTTATGCTGTTTAATTAATTCGTCGGCTTCGGCAAAATAGTCTTGCATATATTTTAATCTGTTATTTGGGTCTTCCATATACCACTGCATAAGAGATTTATTACTTTTTTGTGAATTACATCCGTTATGCATTGCGAGGTAATTAGAGATGTCATCATGCCCGTTTTCAAGGCTGTATGCGAGGATATGGTCAGTATTAGCAACGGAAGAATAGAGAAGTCTTAATGCAATATTATAAGAATCCCAATCTTCATTCATCTTATTTTTACCGGAATATTTAACAATCCAAGCGGAGTTCATATCAAAAGAAGTCGGGAAATTTTTTGCGATATTTTGTAGTTTTTTGTATTTGTTAATATTTCTGATTTTAACCTTGCTGATTCTGTCAATCATAATTTTTCGTCTGAAAGGAGCAAGTGAGTTTTTGCGTCTTATTTCACCTTTTAAGTTATAAATTAATTTAAGCAATGCATTTTTTTCGTTTTCAGGGAGACCTTGAGCCAAAGCATACATTTTTTTAATCTGACGCATTTGAACTTTTTGCAGTATGGGCAGTTTATAATCTCTCAAGTTAACAAGGAGAGTTCTGATATCTTTAGAGGCTCCGGGTTTTTGAGCTTGCTCGCATAATTCATTATAAACACTTTCTTCAACAGGCCGCATAAAGCGAACATAGTCTTTAAGAACATCCAAATATTCATCAGGGTCAGAATTGGCGAGAATTTCGGCAAATCGTTCAAAATTATTTCTGGACATCATTTTTTTTCCGCAAGCAGGGCATGTAAGACTGTTAAATCGGCATAATTTAAAATCGGAAGGTGTTTCGGCAAGTCTGCGTACATTTGTAGAATATGTTCTCTTTGCTTTTCCGAAAGTTAAAGGGTATGAATAATAAAAACCGTAATTAGAGGATTTATAATTTGTATTTTGAACATTCGATACAGTTCGCAATGATTTTGTTAGGTTTCTCGTTGCAAAAACATTAGATATGTGATTATTTACCGGTATAATCTTCATTAAATTTCTCTTATATCAATACTTAGATAAAAACCGAATATATTCAAATTTGACAGTTTTGTTTAAAAAATGTAAACTTGAATTTTTGAGCATAAAAAATTTTACTTTTGCATAAAAAAATGCAATTTTTTCAAAATTTTATATCATTTTTAGCAAATTTACATAAAAAAATTACAAAAATGTCAAAAAAATTGATACATACTTTATTAATTTTAAAAATAAAAAAGCAAATTAATTTGTTTTTAGGTATTAAATTGATATTATTGCTAATAGGCAAAATTTTTAAAAGGCAAAATTTGTGATAGTACCATCAATCGGAAAAAATCAAAATTTAAGGGAAATAAGTTTAAAAAATAAAAAACAGAACAACCAACCCCAATCTTCTTTTACGGGCGGGGTAGATGTTGCCTTTAATTTGCTTGACAAAGGTTTTAAGGTACTGGATAAAAATGCAATGATACAAGTATCTTTTGTTGATACGGTATCAACAAATATACCGAGAACTTTAGTAGATTTGAAAACAGGATTGGCAGCGGCATTTGAAACATGCCGAAGAGAGTTTTCGGGGTTATTTGTAAATTGCCTTATGCCGGGTTTAGTTGTAATGGGTATGGCGGGTTTATTGCCAAAGGCTAAAGAATTAAAAAATACGGGAGTAGTCGGTTCTTGGGCAAATTCGGATATTATTGATAAACTGAAAAATGTATATAAAGAATCACAAACCTCGGGAGCTAAAGATGTAACAAGAGATTTTGTATCAAGAGCCATTGGCTCATTGGAAGGACTTGATGGAAAAACATGGGTAAAATATTCTCAAAAAGCTAATTTACCCGAATATCAAGAGGCTATTGATAAAATAACAAGTGCAGTATCTGCGACCGGCAAAAATCGAAAAACTTTATTAAA
The DNA here is from genome assembly GCA_947624645.1 of Candidatus Gastranaerophilales bacterium. Classification (GTDB taxonomy): domain Bacteria; phylum Cyanobacteriota; class Vampirovibrionia; order Gastranaerophilales; family Gastranaerophilaceae; genus Avigastranaerophilus. Next base: position 32,361 of record CANQLG010000012.1, on the reverse strand, counting down.
AGATGCTCAAACAAAATTGGTTGGTTTAACAAAAGCTGAAAATGTATTAAAATTTAACGGAACAACTCAGGCAAATTTAGAAGAAACTCTTAGGGATATTACTGATTTAGGTGCTAAATTCAATAAAGCTGCCGAACAAAATATTTCAATAGATAAATATTCAAGTCTATTAAAGAAATTTGTAAATAAAAAGAGTTTAATAGGGCTTGCAGTAGTTATCGGAATTGCCGTTAGTGTTCAAACAATTAACAGAGCTATCACAAGAAAACAGTTTAAAGCCGAAGGCGCACCAATATATAAAGATTTTGGGAAAAAAGATACAACCCAAAAGATGGATGAAAAACAGAAAAAGAAATTTACGGCAAAAAAAATAGCTTCGGCAGTCGGGATGTACGGAATAGCAGCATTATCGATGATGAAAAAACCGACTTTAGGCATGTTTCAATTTTCCAATATATTCCCAACAATGGATCAATGCCGATGGATAGCTGCTTCAACTTTTGCTTCAAGAATGATGGGTGCGGAAGATGAAAATGAGCTTAGAGAAACAACGGTAAGAGATTTAGCTTCTTTTTCGGGTTTATATTTTCTTGGAGATTATGTAAAAAAAGGAGTAGCTTCAGCTTTTGAAGCCTTGTCCAAAACCAAAACCGGTGCCAAGATATTAGGAGAAAATGTAGTATTATTAAACAGAAGAAAAGAAGTTGAAAAACCGATACTTGAAGCAACGGCTCCTTTAGGTAAAAAAGTTATGACCAATATAAAATACCGAACGAAACAGTTAGGCAACTGGATTAAAAATACAGACCTTAAAACAGCTGCGGAAGTATCCGGCACAAAGACAAGAAACTTAAGAAATCTTTCCCGTGTGGCAGATATAGCATTTTCAATAATAATGCTTGGGGTACTGTTACCCAAATATAACAGATCGGTTACCGAAAAAAAGGTTGCGGCAGCTAAAAAATTGGAAGAAATGAATAAACAAGCCGCAATGAATTATGTTGCAAAACAAAAAAAGAACATGCCCGCAATTTTTAAAGATATGGTATAAAGTAACAAATTAGAAACAAATGCGCAAAAAATAATTAATTCATGTTTTGTACACATGCTGAGTTGTTAAAAAATCAAAAATAATATATAATAAATGCAATTCACAAGAATGTAAAAGGAGAGTAGTAAGTGGTTGACAACAGGTCTGCCGGCATTCTGGGAGTTGGCGGAGGTATAAACTTCAAAAGCGGAGATATATCAGGTACTGCCGCTAAAACCGCAGACGATAGAGCGAGCCAAGGAACTGAATACTTTATGCAAGAAGGAGAAGAACAGCAAAATTCTCAAAATGAATCCTTCGTCGACAGAAGCATGGAACTTCGTGCTTCGCTTAATTCTCTTGCACTCTTAAATGTTGTTTCTGTTTTAAGAAATAAACGAAGAAATATTCTTCTTGAAGAAGAAGACTCGGAAAATGACGAACATCCTAAGGTTGAAAAAATAAATAAAGAAGAGAAAAATAAAAATTCAAATTCTAATTAATGGTTTCTTCTTTTTTATAAATTCCCATATCTGCTAGTGCTTTTAGAAAGCTCTGAGCGGTAGCTTTCTGTACATCAGGCGGAACAACTCTTAAGAGTTCAACCGTTCTTGAGATAACGGGATCCTTGTCATACCAGCGATTACAAACTTTTGGTCTGACCATTTCATAGAATTTATCAATAGCCTCTTTTGAAACTTTTTTCTCAATTTCAGCTAAAAAGATTTCTGCCTGAGATTTTAATTCATTCTGATAATTTTGAAGCAAATTAATAACTTCAAGCAAAACAGGATCATGATCATACCATCTTTTATAATTGTGATTCACTTAGATTTCCTTTATTTTGAGTGATAATATCAGAGTCTTCATCATTGAATCTTTGAATATCTGCACCTATCATTTTAAACTTTTCTTCAAGTAGTTCGTAACCTCTATCTATATGAAAAATATTTTCAATAATACTTTCACCTTCTGCCATCAAAGCTGCAATAACTAAAGAAGCACCTGCTCTTAAATCGGAAGCTTTAATAATAGCACTTGTAAGATTTTTAACACCTTTTACAAGTGCATGATTACGTTCTTGATGGATATCAGCCCCCATTTTTCTGAGCTCTGGAACCTGCATAAATCTGTTTTCATAAAGACTTTCGGTAATAATACTGACTCCGTCTGCAACGGTCGCAAGAGCCATGGCTAAAGATTGTAAATCCGTGGGAAATCCCGGATATGGCTGAGTAATAATGTTAATTGCTTCTAATCTTTTTTTACAGGAAACTTCAATTGAAGTAGGGTCGATAAGCTTAATATCAGCACCCATTTTAGTCAATTTTGAAGTATAAAAAGTTAAGTGATTCGGGAAAATATTCCTGATAATTCCTTTACCTTTAGTGGCAATGAATGCTGCCATATATGTGCCTGCTTCAATACGATCGGGAATAGTTGTATATTCAATGCCGTGAAGAGATTCTTGTTTTACACCGTTAATAACGATTTCCGAAGTACCTGCCCCCGTAATATCAGCCCCCATAGCATTTAAGAAATTAGCCAAATCAACGATTTCAGGTTCTTGAGCGGCATTTTGTATCCTTGTAGAACCTTCCGCCAAAACTGCTGCAAGCATTATATTTTCTGTTGCACCAACAGAAGGTATATCTAAATAAATATCATTTCCTATTAATTTTTTAGCTTTGGCGTGGACATATCCGTTTTCAATTTTAACGTTAGTACCTAAAGCCTCCAAGCCTTTAATATGAAAGTCGACTTTTCTTTCTCCGATAGCACAGCCTCCGGGCATGGCAACAATTGCTTCTTTGCATCTGCCGACTAAAGCACCCAATACAACAAAAGAAGCTCTCATTTTGCTTACCAGTTCATAGCTTGCCGTAACGCCTGTCAAATTATTCGAATCAATTGTAACTGATTTTTCAAATTTATTATAATATGTCTTTGCCCCAAGCTGTTCTAAAACATTAAGCATAATAATCACGTCAGTTAATTCGGGTACATTATAAATCTTGGTTTCGCCTTTTGTAAGTAATGCTGCTGCCATAAGCTTAAGTACGGCATTTTTTGCCCCGCTTATTGATACTTCCCCTTTTAATGATTTTCCGCCTGTTATCCTAATCTTTTCAGTCAATTTTCCTCCCGAGGAGACATATATCATTTATATTATAATCTATACTATTAATATAATAATATAATTTATAAAATTCCGAGTAAATAGATTAACTATTGTAAACACTTTATATTATATCATTCAAATGTACTATATTCTAAGTGACACTTTAAATATAAAATAAAGAAAGGAAATAAGGTCATTATATATGCTAACGAATAAAGAATTACTGGAAACTGCAAAAAAAGCTTCGGAAAATGCGTATTGTCCGTACTCTTTATTTCCTGTTGGCGCCTGCGCATTATTTGAAAGCGGAAAAACATATACTGGATGTAATATAGAAAATTCGAGCTATGGCTTAACATTATGTGCCGAGAGAAATGCAATATCTAATGCTATATCTCAAGGTGAGACAACAAAACTTATAAAAATAGCAATATATTCACCTAAATCTAAGAAATGTTTTCCTTGCGGAGCATGCAGACAATGGATACAAGAATTTGCAGACGGCTTTAATACAGAAATAATATTGGAAGGTAATTCATCACAAGAAAATTTATATTATATTAATGATATATTTCCTTATTCCTTTAAATTGATATAATAAGAATACGAGATAAAAAGAGGTTGGTAATGGCATCGGATAACACCATTAATTATGAAGAGATAGCAGAGTGGTTAAAATTATATAAAAATGCTAAAGATGAGAAAGAAAAAAAGCATTTGCAAAATATAATAGCACTTGCAGCCATGCCGTTAGTAAAAAAAATAGCAAGAGGTTTGGCAAGAAGAAATACCGACCCGGTAGAAGATATTATCCAAGTTGGAAGTGTGGGGTTGGTTAAGGCTATTCAATTATATAATCCAAAGGTGAGTGAAAACTTTAAAACTTATGCTACGTATCTGATTACAGGAGAAATAAGACATTATCTTCGTGATAAGGTATCAATGATAAAGGCTCCGAGGGAGATTTATGAACTGGCATATCGTGTAAACAAGTTGATGCAAAAAATGAAAGATGAAGAGGGTAAAGAGCCATCGGAAGTTGTATTGGCTGAAGAACTCGGTACTTCTGTCGGTAAAATAAAGGAAGTTATTGATGTTGAAAGAAGAAAACAAACAATTTCGCTTGATCAAGTTATATCAACAAGTAATGATGAAGCTCTGTCACTTTTTGATAAAATAGCGGATGATAATCATTATAATTTGGAATCTTTTCAAGAAGACAAAATATTATTAACAGATGCAATTAATAAATTGGATGTTAAATTGCAAGAAGTTGTAATATTAAATTACTTTGAAGATTTAAGCCAAACTCAAATTGCTACAAAACTTGGAATTTCACAAATGCAGGTTTCAAGAAGATTGAAAAAAGCATTAACAATGCTGCTTCATATACTTTCTGAAAAAGAAAAATAATTTGGCGGGAAATTTATGTTGGAAAATATAATAATAGGATTATTTGTAATTGTAACAGGGGCTTGTATAGGGAGTTTTCTTAACGTGGTTGCCTTAAGAGCGATATCCGGAGAATCAATAGTTTTTCCGTCATCAAAATGTCCCTTATGTAATGAACCTATTAAATGGTATGATAATATCCCCGTCATATCATATTTTTTGACTTTTAAAGGTAAATGCAGGAATTGCGGCGGTAAAGTAAGTGTTCAATATCCTATTATAGAAGCCTTGAGTGCAGTTATATTTTTAGCTGTATTCTTGGCTTTTGGATTTAGTATTAAATCACTTTTGTTATTAATATTATTGTGCATAAGTATTGTGATTACGATAACCGATGTAAAAAACGGATATATTTATGAAGTTCACAGCTGGATATTGATAATAACAGCAATTATAACATCGTTATTTATAAACGGGCTTAATAATTATTCAATAAGCGCCATAGGACTTATAGCAGGTGTTTTGGTAATGGAATCCGTTGCAAGATTATCTTATTATTTAGTTAAGAAAAATTCGGAAAATAATGAAACACAAAATGAATTAAATGAATATATAACTAAAAATAAAAGAGCATTCGGTGAAGGTGACACATATTTAGCAGCGGCAGCAGGGGCTCTTTTGGGTTGGAAATACCTGATAGTAGCGGTCGGATTTGCAATAATTCTTCAGGCTGTATGTATTTTGCCTCAATTTATAAAAGGTTTATATATAAAAAAAGAATACAAACTTTTGGCTTCATTATCTTTATTTATTGTTTTAGCTTTAATATATTGTATTTTATCAAATATATTTGAGTTGAATTTATATGTTGTATTTGGATTTATGATTGCATTAATATTTTTTGCGACAGATACAATAATTCGCCTAAAGAATACGGTAAATGAAGGCGGATTTGTTGCGATACCTTTCGGTCCTGCACTTTTATGTTCAATGTTTTTGGTATTCTTTTTCGGTAGCTATATAGTAAGTTTAATAAAAAATATATTTTTAAGTTAAATTATTTGCGAAATTATACTAATAATCCTGGGTATTTTGCTCTGTAATATTGTCCAATGGCTTGAGCATCGGTTTTATTTTTAGTTGTTGTATAAAACGGATTGATTCTTACGATGCAGTTATCAAGGTTAATGTTTTTCTTTTTGGCAATTTTTTGTATATCAGAATTGAGTTGTGATGAAAATAAGCCGATATATTTTTGAGCCATATCTGATGCGGTAGTTGCATAGCCCAGCCATCCGTCCAATACAATAAACGCATTAGGATTATTTTTTCTTTTTTCATTATTCATAGAACTTATAACGCAAGAATGATCAATTTCATTGGAACCTTTTGTGATTATTCTTCCGTCAGCTTTATCCAACAATGTATAATCGTATCCTAAATATGCTTTTTTTGAATCATAATAGCCGTTTGCATACATGCTTGCCAGTATCATATTGGAACATTCCCTGCAATTTGCCAGTCTGTGTTTTTCTACCAATTCAATTGAGGTAGAATGAGGAATTTTATCTGTTCTTTCTGCATTTTCTCCGGGGTATCTTACCTTTGTTAAAAATTTAAATGCAAGCTTATCTAAAAATTTATCTCTTTGAACTTCATATTTAGGGTTATTTTCATCTAATGTTTTATAATAGAGTGCAGCCCAACTTGGATGAAATGCCTTAAAATAATTATTAGTATTCCTTACTATATCATCTGCTTTTCTGATATCTCTATGTTTTGCTTGAAAAGCAGCAGCGTTGTATTGTGTACCGGATGAAATTTTCATATTTTTTTCTTTTTTAAGTAAATTTTAAATTACATAAAACAAAACAATATAAATAATTGCTTTTTATATGTAGTATATTTTTGATTTATTACAAAAAAAGATGGGCTGTATTAACCCATCTTTTTAATAAAAAATATTTTTTATTAGTTTTCTTTGGCTTTTAAAGCTTCTCTTACTTTTTGGTCAATTTCAGCTTCAAGTTTAGGATTTTCGGCAAAAATTTCTTTAACTTTATCTCTGCCTTGCCCCAATTTTTCATCATTATAGCTGAACCAAGCACCTGATTTTTTGATTATATCAAGATTTACTGCCATATCTAAAATACAACCAGATTTGCTTATACCTTTTCCGTATATAATATCAAATTCGGCGGTTCTAAACGGAGGAGCTACTTTATTTTTTACAACTTTAACTTTAACCCTGTTGCCAATCTCTTTATCATCTTTTTTAAGAGTTTCTGTTTTCCTTATATCAAGTCTGATACTTGCGTAGTATTTAAGCGCATTACCGCCTGTGGTTGTTTCGGGATTGCCATACATAACACCGATTTTTTGCCTTAATTGGTTGATAAAAATAACAGTAGTATTTGTTTTGCTTACGATACCTGTCAGTTTTCTTAATGCTTTAGACATTAATCTGGCTTGAAGTCCCATTTGTTTATCTTCCATTGCACCTTCAATTTCATCTTTGGGAACTAATGCCGCAACTGAGTCAACAACTACAATATCAACTGCGGCAGAACGTACAAGTTCTTCCGTTATTTCAAGTGCTTGTTCACCTGTGTCAGGTTGAGATATTAATAATTCATCAACATTAACGCCTAAATTTCTGGCATATTCGGGGTCAAGAGCATGCTCTGCATCAACAAATGCAGCTATTCCACCCTTTTTTTGACATTCCGCAACAATATGCTGTGCAAGAGTTGTTTTACCGCTGGCTTCAGGTCCATATACTTCAATAATTCTGCCTCTGGGAACTCCGCCTATACCTAAAGCAACATCTAATGATAATGCGCCTGTTGAAATTGTTTCTACATTAACGGCGGGTTTATCCCCTAATCTCATTATCGAACCTTTGCCAAAGTCCTTTTCTATCTTATCTATGGCAACTTTTAGTGCCTTCTTTCTTTCTTCCGAAATATTGACAGTTTCCTGTTCTTGTTCTTTTTCTTTTGTAACCATTTTCAATTCCCTTTTTCTACAATGAACATTATATCATTTGGTTATAGAAAAAAGTATTATTTTACTTTTTGAAACATTATGTATTATTTTATGCAGGGGGTTTATTTTTTTGTTAGAATTAAATCAGAATTTATGAATTAAACAGGGGATATTTATGAAAAATAAAATAATTATGTTTTGGGCAATAGTGATTTTAACAATCATTTCCTTGGTAATTATCAAGGTAAAACCTATTCCGCTCGGGCTTGATTTAGTCGGCGGTTCAAGAATAGTACTTGAAGCACAAACAACGGATACTATTGCCAAAATAACTCAAGATATGATGGATGGATTAAAAACCGCAATTGAAAGCAGAGTTAATGCAATGGGTGTATCTGAAACAATGGTTCAACAGATGGGCGAAAAACGTTTGCTTATTGAAATCCCTAATATTTCCGATCCTAAATTGGCAAGAGAATTTTTGGGTGAAACAGCCGAACTTGAATTTAAAAAACCGATTTTAGACGATAATAGTAATGTTATTGGGTGGGAAGCTTCAGGGCTGTCAGGTGAAGACTTGAATAAAGCTCAAGTCGGTACTGATGCCGCAGGAAAATGGCTCATTACTTTGGAATTTAACGGTAAAGGTGCTCAAAAATTTGCAAAACTGACAAGAGAATTTAAAGGATTTCCTATCGCAATATATTTTAACGGTGAAAGTATTTCAGAACCCGTTGTTCAACAAGAAATCAATGGCGGGAATGCACAAATTACAGGCGAGTTTACTCATGATGCCGCAAAAAAGATTGTTGATCTGTTAAATGCCGGTGCATTGCCTGTACCTGCTCAAATAATTGAAGAAAATACGGTAGGTCCTACATTAGGTGCCGACAGTTTACAAAAAAGCAAAACAGCTGGTCTAATCGGTATTGCTGCCGTTATGTTGTTTATGCTTGTTTGGTACAGATTACCGGGGTTGATTGCTAATATTGCTCTTGTGATTTATTCGTTGATTGTATTTGCAATTTTTAAAACGGTTCCCGTAACGCTCACTTTAGCAGGAATTGCAGGTTTTATATTAAGTATCGGTATGGCGGTTGATGCTAATATCCTTATATTTGAAAGAACTAAAGAAGAATTGAAATCGGGAAGAACTTTATTTACCGCAATAAATTCGGGTTTTGACAGAGCCTTTACCAGTATTTTTGACTCTAATATGTCAACGGTTATAATCTGTGTAATACTTTATTTCTTAGGTTCAAATATAGTAAAGGGTTTTGCACTTACTTTGGCTATTGGTGTACTTGTAAGTATGTTTAGTGCAATTAGTGTTACCAAAAACTTTATGCATTTGATGTTCGGTACGGGTCAATTAAAATATCCATGGTTATTTGGTTTAAAAGAGTCTGATATCAATGAAGCATATCAGGCGTCAGAAACAAAACGTGAAAATGCTAAGTTTGGTGTTTTAGATTAAGAAGTTTAAGGAGATAAAAATGTCATACAGTGTTTTAGACACAAAAAAAATTATAAATGTAGTTAAATACAGATGGCTCTGGATTTTAATATCTGTTATTTTCCTTATGCCGGGTATAATTGCTATGTTATGGTCGGTTAAAACATATCCTACACATACTCCGCTTTTGGTTGGAATTGATTTTACGGGCGGAACCATTATTAAATATTCCGTTAATACCGAAGTTTCCACTAATGATATCGGTAAAATAAGACTTGATTTATCTAAAAATAATGTCGATAATCCTGTTATTCAGGTATTAAGACCTGTTACAACAGAAGCAGATTCAAATATAAAAAATATTATTTCGGTTAAAACAAAATTCTCCGAAAATGGTCAAAATGAAACAATTGATGCAGTCAGTGAAGTTATAACGGCAGATTATCCTGAAGCTCAGCTTGTGGAAGTCAGCTCGGTCGGTCCTGTTTTAGGTAAACAATTATTTATTAATTCATTAATAGCAATTACTTTGGCATTACTTGCAATTGTTATTTATTTAACGGTAAGATTTCATTTTGAATTTGCCCTCGTTGCATGTATTGCTTTATTCCATGATGTACTTTGCGTAGTGGGTATTTTCTCAATATTAGGTTTGTTATGCGGGGTAACAATCGACAGCTTATTTATAACCGCAGTATTAACGGTTCTTGGTTACAGCGTTAATAATACAATTGTTGTTTTTGACAGAGTCAGAGAAAACTTAAAATTCTATTCCAAAAAAGCTACTTATGATGAAATAGTTAATGCTTCAGTAAATCAGACTTTAGCAAGAAGCATTAATACCTCATTAACAACATTATTGGTATTATGTTCATTATATTTCTTAGGCGGTGTTACGACAAAAGATTTTGTACTGGTATTAATTATAGGTGTTGTTGCAGGTACATATTCAAGTATATTCTTAGCAAACGCTTTAATAGTAGTATGGAATAAATTTGAACAAGCTAAAAAGGCAAAAACGGCTCAATAATGACAGATATTAAATCTTTAGCGGAATTTATAAGAGAAAAACGTGAAAAAACAGGTTTGTCCGTATCGGGGCTTTCTAAAAAAACAGGGCTTACGGTAGAGCAAATTGAAGATATTGAAGCAGGCAAAGATTTGTTTCTTCCGGCTACCATAAGACAAAAACTTGCTAAAGGGTTAAAAGTTAATCCCTCTGAAATTAAAGAATACGAACGAATCTTGGTTGGAATTTATGACAGTGTGAGCCGAAATTATATTGAATCAGTTAAAAAGGCCATACTTAACGGTGAAACAGATAATCTTAGATGCCCTATTTGCCATGCTAAACTTAATACTAAAATTGTAAGGTTATTAGACCTTGAAAATAATATTGCATTGCACCCTAAGGCACAATGCAGTAAATGTTCATTTCAAATTAAATAATTAATTTTTTTGTGGTTTCTTAGAATATAATGTTATACCTAAATTAATTAATAAATAATCTGTATTTGCTTGAAAAGCCGTTATATTTAATGTTGATATTGAAGTCAGGTAATTAAAATTATTATTTATTCCTGTCAGAAAAGATTGTAACTGTGAATATGAGCCTACTAAGAAAAATTTGAGCTCACAAACATTAAATAAATCGGAAAATTCACTATAAATAGGGTCATAAGCCGGTTTCATGTCATATTCTATTGACCGAATCATTAATCCGTTAGATTGTGCACGTCTTATTATTTCTTCAAACATGTTGCCATATACAGCTAAATTCTCGCCTTCATTACCTTTTGCTTCGTAAACAGGCTTAATGGATTTGAGTTTTAGTTCTTCTTGTTCTGATGCTGTTTCAATTTCGCTTATTTTCTTTTCAAGATTTTGCAGTTCAACATCTTGCCTTATAGTTCTTGACTTTAAGTCTGCATATTCATCATATTTACCTTTTGTCATAAAAAGTATTATTGCAATAAATATAACTATTGCACCTATAAAACATATTGGGACGTATTGTTTATTTTTGTTATTCATAATTTCCTCTAACTTAAATTAACGGTGAAGGTGGCGGCAACATGCCGTTAGTTGAATTATTAATATTAGTACTTGTATTTTGTATACTTGATTGAATAAATTGTTCGTCTGAATTTAAATCCACTTCAGTTTTAGAAGTTTTTATTTCAAAAGTAAATCCATTTTTTAATTTAGCAGGTATCGGATCGTTTACAGTATTAATAGATAATTTCGCTAACATTAAATCCGGATTAAGTTCTCTTAAACTTTTAACAAAGTCTTGAACTGATTCGCTGGTTGGTGCTTCACCAACAATCCCAATACCGCCGTTTGCATTTATTACATATTTTTTTATGTATATACCCTCGGGGATTTGGGTTGAAAGTGCACTATATACATCAACCACTACTTTATTATTATTAAGAACATTTGTTAAAACCGGGAAATAGTTTTTCTTTTGAGTACTTTCATCTTCTGTTACACGTTTTTTAAATACATCAATTTTATTCTTTGAGTCCGAATTTTTACCTTGCAATTGATCCATTTGTGACCCCAAAACTGCACTGATTATACCTCCGATGATAAATCCTGCTAAAATTGCAAAACCTAAAACTATTATGATAAACCTGTATAAGTCTACCATATATTCTCCTACCTGAACTAAGTTTTCATTTACTCTTTCAGGAGGTAAAAAGTTTATGTTTAACGGATAATCATCATAATCTGAAACTGCCGCACCAACGGCTTCTATGGTCATATATGATATCATATTGGCATCTATATCAGAGCCTACGCCTGATATTTCTATAAACGGCTCATTTTCATTTAAACTTTTGTTTATACAATCCAAGTTTCCTTTAAAATTTAAGTTTTGTGCTAATAATTCCGAATTTACTTCATCAGTTTCACTAATGATTAATAAAGATTGCGGATTATTTTTGGTTATTGAATTAGCTGCTAATTTGGTTATTGTTGCATAAACTTCTTCGCTTGAGAATGATTTAATAGCAAGCGGTTCTTCAGTACAATCAACTAATGTATTTCCGTTCATAAAGAATGAACAGCAACTGTTTGGTGTTATTAATATAATAGTTGTTCGTTCTTCTTTTTGTACATATTTACTAAATCTGTCACAAAACTGAATAGCTTTCAGCATAGCGGAATAGGAGTTATCTATCCTGACTAAATCTATACCTAAAGCATCAAATATTTCTATAATTTTTACAACAACTTTTGTTTGAATAGCACTGAATATAATATTTTTTTGACTTCTTGCAGTAGCTCCTTCAAGTATTGAATAAGAAATTATAGGCTCATTTCTTTTAAAAATGTATAAATCCTCTATTTCTGATTGTAAATTTTCTACTATATATGGAGTTTCAGAAGCATTTTCCAATGCCGAAATACCAAAATGGACATTTGGAAGATTTAAAGTAACACTGCATTCAGTAGGCTCCAAACCGGCATCTTCAAATAAGTCCTGAAGAACTTCATTAAATTCATCAAAATCTATTATTTCTCTTATTGCACTGTTGTATTTAATATTACTTGATGAATATTTTACAACGGATTTTGTATTCTTATCAACGCAAACAAGCTCTATAAAGTTATTTGCCGATAATGAAATACCTACATGTATCTTTTTTTTAAATCCCAGATTTTCTAATAACATATTTAAATTAACCTATTTTATAAGAATCTTCTACAATACATAACTAATAATATTTGATAATTTGAATTTTGGCAAGAAAATTAAGTATGATTTTCTTGTTTTTACTATACCATTTAATGTAAAATAAGTGAAGTTTTTAATATATTCGGATGGGAATTTTATGGAAAATTTTGTATACGGAAAAAATAATGTTATAGAATTGTTACAAAATAATTCACGAAATATTAACAAAATAATTATTATGAAAGGGCTTAAGGACAATTCTAAACTAAATGAAATAATAAAAACAGCAAAAGAACGAAAAATAGTATTTCAATTTTTGCCAAAAGAAAAGTTTACACAATTTAAAGAATATTCGCATCAAGGCGTTATTGCCTATGTTTCCCCGGTAAAATATGTAAAACTGGAAGAATTTCTTAACAAAAACAAGAAAAATAAAAAAGTTATAATAACTGACGGGGTGGAAGATCCTCATAATTTGGGTTCAATAATAAGGACTGCCGTATGTGCAGGATTTGATGCCATTATTTTTCCATCTCGTCATAATGCATTGATAAATTCAACTGTTGAAAAATCTTCAGCCGGAGCTGTTAACCATATAGATTTAATTATGGTTAATAGTCTTTCATCCACTGTTACAAAACTAAAAGATAACGACTTTTGGATAATTGCAACTGATATTAAAGCCGAAGATAATTATTATGATATTGATTATCGTAATATGAATTTTGCGATAGTTTTAGGTTCCGAGCAAGAAGGTATTTCATCTGTTATATTGAAGAATGCGGATTTTAGAATAAAAATTCCTATTTTGAATAAATTTGATTCGTTAAATGTAGCAAATGCGGCAAGTATTGTAATTTATGAATCAGTTAAACAGACAATACAAAAATCGGACAATGTTGTATAATTAATAATTAATGGAGGCAAAATGTCTGACGACCAAGAAGATTTTTTAATTGAAGATAACAATGAACCCGATTTTAATAACTTACCTTTAGATGACGAAGATATAATGCTTAGTGTAGAAGAGCCGAAACTTAATGAAACTCAAAATACAGCTATTGCGGATGATTCTGTTAAGATTTATTTACAACAAATCGGCAAAATCAAATTATTAAGTTCCGAAGAAGAATTAGAAATTGCAAAAAAAATTAAAAATGAAGATAGTGAAGAAGCTAAGAAAAAATTAGTTAATGCAAATTTAAGATTAGTAGTCAGTATTGCAAAAAAGTATATCGGCAGGGGATTATCTTTTCTTGATTTAATTCAGGAAGGTAATATGGGTTTGATGCGTGCAGCCGAAAAATTTGATTATTCAAAAGGTTATAAATTTTCTACTTATGCTACTTGGTGGATACAGCAGGCAATTACAAGAGCAATCGCCGATAAATCAAGATTAATAAGACTTCCTGTTCACATGATTGAAACTTTAAGTAAAATCAAAAAAATTTCAATGGATTTAACAATAGAAAACGGTGCTGCTCCTACAAAAGAAGAAATTGCATATAAAATAGGAATGAGTCCGAGTAAACTTTCAGCCCTGATTGAATCGGCTCAAGGTACTATCAGTATTGAATCTCCTGCTAACCAAAAAGATGAAAATACTAAATTATCCGATTTTATAGTCGATGAAACTACACTGTCTCCCGATACAAAAGTTACTCAGGATAATTTGTTTTGTGATATTAAAAAAATGTTAAACCATTTAAGTGAAAAAGAACGTAATGTTTTGATTATGCGTTATGGCTTGGATGATAATGGGGAAAAGAAAACTTTAGAAGAAATCGGTACTTATTACGGGGTATCTCGTGAACGTATAAGACAGATTGAAAACAGAGCCATGAGTAAATTAAAAAAACTCTGCCGTAATAATAATATTAATATGAATTTAAAAAATTATATTTAATATATTATTCTCTTTAAATTATATGTTATAATTCTTGCAGATAGGGAGATATAAATTGAAAGATATTCCGACTGATAAATTTGCAAGTGTTATAGCTCGCATACTTGATGATAAACAGGCAAAAGATATTAAAATATTAAATATATCAAATATTTCAGTACTTGCCGACTATTTTGTAATTTGTTCATCAGATTCAACTACTCATGTAAAAGCTTTAACGGGTACTATCAGAGAAAAAATCAAACAATTCTTTAACCGTATTCCGATAGGTGAAGAAAATGATACCAAAAACAGGTGGAATCTGTTGGATTATGGTGATGTAATTATTCACATTCTTCATAGAGAAGAACGTGAAACTTATGCTTTAGAACGATTTTGGAACCATGCTTTTTGTATGGATGAAAAAGAGTGGAAAGAAAAATCTAAAGAATTTTCAGAATATGAGTAATAAGAAAGAGGTATATAAAATGAAAAAAATAAAATTATTTACGGCATTTTTAGCTTTATTGTTAACATCAAATGTAGTTTTTGCTGAAATGTTTGATAACTTAGAAGGTTTAACAGCAGATCAAAAGCAAAGACTTACCAACATTTATCAGGGATATAAACAGGAAAATAATGAACTGGAAATGAAAATAATGGATTACACTAATAAAATTAACAGAGTAAAACAAGACCCCGATAAATCTCCAGAACAGGTTTCTTTATTAACAAGTGCTTTTGAACGTAATATTGAAACATATAAATCTCAACAAAAATTACTGGAAAAAACTCTCAATGAGCAATATAAAAATGTTATGACACCTGAACAATACAGCCAATATGCTAATCAACAAGTTAATGTTCAGGATGCTTTCAGCAAGTTTTTACAAAAATAAAGGAGTTATAAAATGAAAAATAAATTTTTATCATTAGTTTTTGTTATTATTCTTGGATTATTTACAATTATAATGCCTGCAATGGCTCAAATTCAATCCGAATACGAGATAACAAATAAGAGAAATCAAATACAAACAATTCTTGATACTGATTTTATGTCTTTTGTTAATAAAAATGAATTAATCGGTTATAAATTGAATGCTTATAATATGGAATCGCAATATTACAAGAATTATTTATATACCGTATTAGAAAAATTCAATAATCAATTGAATCAAATCAATATTATAAGATCATCACAAGATTTATCCGATACGGATAAAACAATGAAGATAAATGAAATATTTCAAGATATTGATGTAACTTTATATGATGTTGATGCCAAAACAATTACATACTTATCAAATTGTAAAAGATCCATGCCAAGTATAACTTATCAAAAATTTACAAAGACATTTGAAAAATTTTACAACGCTTTCCAATTAACTAATACACAAGTTAATGTATATTAAAAATGAACTTTTAAATTAACATCTCGTTATAGATAATGTAAGAGGAAAAAATATGAATAACGAGAATAAATGCAATAAATATGAAGCTTACTTCGTTTTTCAAAACGAAGAAGCTTTTAATGAGCACATAAAAAATTGTCCTGACTGCAAAAAAGAGCATGAAAAATATTTGAAAGTATCAAAACTTGTAAAAGAAGTTGCTCCCGAATATTTAAACAAAAGAGCTCAGGGTAAAATTAGCGCAATTAGGAAATTAGCATGCTGTTTTGTTCTATTTATAGGTTTAAGTGCTTTCACGGGGTATAAAATTTACGATAATTACAATTATCAGTATTATACGGAGGATAGTTCTTATATAAGTACTTTGGGATTACCGACTGACGATTACGGTTTCCTTGATTTATAAAAAGGATGAATTTTGAAGTCAATAATAAATCAATATAAAAATAATATACGAAAAATTATATCCAATATGACAGGTTCAAATAATGAAGATATAGAACAGGAAGTTTATATCAGAACTTGGAAAAATATTGATAAATATACGGAATCAGGTAAATTTAAAAGCTGGATTAATACTATAACGGCAAATTTATGCAGAGATTATTTGAAATCCTCATATTTTAAATATTCGCAAAATTCCGTAACCGAAGAAGAAGAACTTATACAAATAAAAGATGATAAGGAAACCCCTGAAACTCAATTAATCCGTAAACAGCGCCATAAGAGGATAATGGATGCGATAGATAAATTAAAACCCAAACTAAAAGAAGTAATAATAATGTATGAAATGGAAGAAATGAGCTATGAACAAATAGCACAAAAAATAAAATGTCCCGTAGGAACTGTGAGATCAAGATTATTTAACGCGCGCAAAGAACTTAGTATAACTTTACAAGATTTAATTTGAAAGGAGATAACATGAATAAAAAGTTATTTATTATGACAGCTTTATTAGCATTTACAGCAGGAACAATAGGAGTAAACAGCGTAATGGCAGAGGAAAGCGCAGCTCCGGTTCAAACAGTTAATGAAAAAAATAATATAGTGCAACCCAGAGCTTTTCATTATGTAGGTGAAGTACCGCCGGCAGATAGATATTTTGGTCCGGGACCAAAAGTAGATAAAGATCATCCTATGAAATTTAACGGACCAAAACATTTTGACAAAGCGGAAATGCAAGCCAAAAAAGCTGAATTTGAAAACCGCTTAAAACTTACGGAAGAGCAAAAAAAACAAATTGAGGATAATAAATTGCAAGACCGTGAAAAAATGAAACCTATTATTGACGAAATGAAAATCAAAAGACAAGAACTAAAATCAATACAGGAAGATTCAGCCCTAACTCCCGAAGAAAAACAAAAGAAGATTGAAGAAACAAAAGCTTCTTTGAAAGATTTAAGAACTAAAGCTGAGGAACTTCATAAAACCAATATGGCTAATTTTGAATCCATCCTTACTGAAAAACAAAAAAAAGAATTTACAAAAATAAAAAATGAACAGAAAAAAGAGATGGAAAAACGTAGAAAACAATTTCAAAAATCACAAAAAAACAAAAAAATTGTTAAACCAGTTCAACCAAAACCTGTTCCTGAAAAACAATAGTAATAAATAATATATAGAGGGGGATGATTATCCTCCTCTATTGTTTTACCCATTTAAAACTTTGTACATAACCTGATTCATTAATATTCCCTTTAACAATTGCTTGGAATACTCTTGATTCATAATCTCCATGAGTAAATGACGGAATTTTTTCCACATCTTCTATAAAATCTTTTCTGCCGAAATCCAATAAAGAAATTCCGGGAATTAATTTAAAAAATGTATTTAAAGAAGTATTACCGATTTTGCCGAATATTGTTGAAATTCTTCTTGATAATTTACCTAAAATTTCCATATCTGCATTTGTATTGGCTATATCATAAGACCCGTGTATATATAAACTTAAGTTATCACCTTTTGAATAAATTTCTATATTGTCGGCTATTCCGTTTTCAATACGGCAAGTTCCGTATATACTGGAAAAATAACCTGTTTTTACAAGGTTTAATAATTCCAAGATGCTGTTAAGCGTAAATCCTGTTATACCACTTTTTATAATATTACTTGCTCTTAACAGATATTCAAGTGAACCGAGTTTCGGCATTCTTCCGTCTATAATTTCAAACATCACAAAACCGTTAAGATTGTTAATCATTTCTTTATCAGAGGTGCCTTGTGTTGTTAAAACTATTTTTCCGTTTGCGTTGCCGTATATTTGATTTTTGCCGTCAAACAATGTTTCGGCTATGTAATCCGAATTTACATTATTTAATTCAAAATTACCTTTGAATTTTGAATTTGTAAGGTTATAAGACAGATTACCTTTTATATCTCCTTCGCCTACGCTAACTTTAATATCATTTGCTTTAAATAATCCGTTTTTATCAATAGAAAAATTACTTGTTAAATTTTGTGCTTCCATAGCTTTTACGGTTAATTCCTTTATTTCTAAATAACCGTTATCTATACTTACAGCTGATAAATCAGTATTTTTTATTTTATTGTTATTATTCATTGCATTATGGGTCATTGACAGGTTTTTTAATAATTTATCATTATCAATTTTATCCGCATAAATCTTTAATGAATGTACTTTTGGTTTATCATATAAATTATTTGCAAGTACCGTATTTGCAGTAATTTTAGATTCGTTTAAAAATCCGAATACATTAATATTTATCTTATCGGGATCTGTTGTTAATTTAATATTTTTGATTAAAGTATCAAACAGAGGAATATCAAGATTTCGGCAATCCAGATTGCCTTTGAGTTTTGCGGTTTTGGTTAATTTATCAAATTTATATTTTAAATCGCAATTTAAAGTACCTTGAGTTAATACCGGAGTTTTTAATAATAAATTTAGTATTCTTGCAGAAATATTCTTGTGGGTTTTTACGGAAATTTCCTCAGGTTCAATAAAATTATCTTTGTTAATGTTTAAAACAGCATTTAATGTAGCAAAAACAAGCGGATAATAAGTATTATTTTGAGATGCTATATATTTAACATAGTCCAGCTTTTTGACAATGATTTTTTTATTTTGAATATGAATATCACCGATAAATTCACGTTTATCAGCAATCTCTCCAAGCCCTGCTCCGTCAATAGTTATATCTGCATCGGGATAAAACGTCAATTTCGGTTTCATTGTAATATTGTCAATATCTCCCAATACATCAGCAGAAAGATTTATATCTCCTTTTAGATTAATTTTTTTTGCATAATCTTCAGGTAAATAATCTTTTAAAAAGTTATTGGTAATTTTGGATGTAAAATATCCGTTAATTTTTGGTTTTTTATTAATATCACTCAAATTAAAATTGGCATATATCGGCATATCATCGGCTTTTGCCGTTATGTTATCAAGTTTTATTTTATTATTGTCAAAGATTATATTAAAATCATCAAAATTTAAAAGAGTTTTTGATTTGAAATGTTCCATTTGCGGGTTTTTAAAATCTATTTTACCGTAGAATTTATTCTTATTGATTTTAAGATTAATATCGGCAGCCCCTTTATATTTATAAAACTGTCTAAAAATTTTCTTGATTTGCTCGGGTAAGATAGTTATTTTTTCATAATTGTTTAAATTTTGCAGATTAAATTTATCAGTAATAACACTAAGATTATATATCGGGTTTAAAGTATCAACCCTGTCAACTTTGCCGTTAATTTTAAGTATTGAATCAAATAAAGATGCATTGACATTGTCTACAATAACGGTTGATTTATCCAAAATAATCTTTCCCGATTCCGCTTTAATCGGATTATTTGATTTATCAGGTATAAAATTCATAACGGCATATGCTTTATCTGTAATAAAATCAATAGCTTTTGCCGTATATTTAAAATATAAATCGTGATTGGAGGCTATATTATAAAGAGGTGAAAGGTCAGGATAATTTTTTGGATACAGATATGATTGGGTTAAAAATTTAATTGTATCCTTAAGATTAACACAATCGGAAGTTACTAAAATATCAACAAAAGGAATTTTGGTCTCTAAATCGGTAATAATTTTACCGGAAATTTTTATGGGGGAAGTACCTGAAACAGCTGTTAAATCATTAATGTTAACAATAGTTTCGGTAAAATCCACAATACCTTTTATTTTTTCAATAGGCGTATAAAATCCTTCAATATAACATTCATTTCCAAATAAAAATAAATCACCTTTAACTTTCATATTTTTGAAAGCTTCTTCTGGCGGCAAAGGCGGGTGACCAAATGGTACTGGTACAATATCTGCTTTTAAATTAACATTTATTTTGCTTAAGCCTGATGCTTTTGTAATTATTTTAAGCCCTGCCTTTACTTCTTTTAACAGGTCGCTTTTATTTATTACTTCAAGTAAATCTTCGGCTTTTACTTTATTTGAAGATATATCAAAGTCTAAATCTTTGTTAATTCTTACTTTTCCTGTAACACTTAACGGATTACTTTTAACAAATGCCCGTTCGGATTTGAATTTTATTGTATCATCTTTAAAATCCAGCCTGCCTTTTCCGTTTGTTACTTCACCGTATAGTCCGTTATACGTGAGTTGTGCTTTGTCAAAATTACTGTATCCGTATAGTTTTACAAAATCTATTGAACCTTGAATATTTACATCAATAATTCCTTTGCCTGAAGTTATATTCATTTCGGGGATTGGACCAAGCTGAAAATTAAATACTTTGCTCACTGGTACTACAATTTTTTGTGCCAGAGGAAAATCAATATTATCTGTTGTTTTTATTGTTACATTGTTTATTCCGTCTCTAAACATGTAAACATAGCCGTTAATCTTAGCTTTTTGTTTATCAAAAAGCTCTATTAGAATATCCATATTTAATATTCTTTTATCAAAATTAATTTTAACTGTTCCTTTGTGGAGAGAATGTATCGATTTATCAAGTACATGAATATTTTTTGCATCTACAAAACCTGTTATATCAGGCTGTGGAATATTGCCTTTTATATTGACTTTAGCATTGATATCACCATATACTCCATAGTTCTTAATTTTCTCTATTGTCATATATTTTGGAACTAAATTAGGAGGTAAAATCGGTACGATGTTTTCTGCTTTTGAATTTATTACTTCTGTTTTTATATCAAGTTCCGGTTTTTTATTGTTATTTAAATTTATACTTCCGAATGCTTTGATGTTAACGTTATTTGCTTCAA
This sequence comes from Candidatus Gastranaerophilales bacterium, assembly GCA_947624645.1. Taxonomy (GTDB): domain Bacteria; phylum Cyanobacteriota; class Vampirovibrionia; order Gastranaerophilales; family Gastranaerophilaceae; genus Avigastranaerophilus. The sequence continues at coordinate 11,174 of CANQLG010000012.1, read as the reverse complement.
AATCAAAAGTATTTATATTAATATTGTTATCTTTTAAAATTATATTTGAGTTTAAAGTATTTTTTCCGTCCGCAATAATATAATTTTTCCAGTTGTCCTTATCAAAAATTAAATTACTGAATTGAGTGTTTAAAGTTAATTCGTTACTTTCATTGTTTTTTACGGAAGTAAATTGAATATAATCAATAATTCCTTGAAGTTTAGAGACATGAAAACTTTTTAAATATGCTAAAAACGGACTGAGATTGAGATTATAAATAAAACAGCTTCCCTCAAAATTATCTTTTTTCAAGGTATTTATATTTAACGGATATTTTGCTTGTAAATCAATGTCAAAATCGCTCTTATCACCGTCATTTAAAACTATCCCTTTAGTTTTTATTGAAATCTTATTTAATTTTTTATTACCTTTAACTAAAACAGGATATGCATCAATAAGAGTGTTTATGCCTGTGATGTTGTCTTCTGCGGAGATTTTTAATTTCTTTAAATCTATATTGGAATTATTATATTGGATTTTAAATACTTGTTTATTTTTTTGGGGAAAAAGTTCATTAAAATTAAAACTGCCGTCTGCGTTTCTTACGAGATATAATGAGAGATTATCTGCCGATATATCTTTTAAATTAATTTTTTTTAAAATTAAAGGTAAAACGGAAATTTTTAAATATATTTTTTCTGATTCTATAAAGGCATTATGGGTATTTTTATTTTTGATGTTAAATTTATCAAAAGAAACGGAAAAAGCAGGGATAAGATAAGCTTTGACTTTTGGGTTTAAATATTCTAATTGAACATTTGTTTTTGCTTGAATAAATTTATTAAAGGCATTTTTATTTAACATTTTTTCAATACAAAAAGGAACTAAAAATAAAAATCCGCATTCTAAAATGATAATAATTATAAAAAGTCTGATTAATATTTTGATAAATGAGTTAATTTTCATAGCTATTACGGTATAAAATGATACATAATCTTGTATATAATTATATTATAAATTTGCAAAATATACTAATTGTTGTAGAATGAATTGAAGAAATAAACATTGGGATATATATGAAAAGAAGTGATATAAGTAAAAAATTGGCAGATATAAAATCGCCTAAATTTTTAATAAACAGTGCATTAATAATAATATTTGCAGTAATAATTACGGGGATTTTAGTATCAAAATATTTCTTTTTTCAAACAATAGTAGGCAGTGATAATACAAGTAAAGTTATGATAACTGCGCCAAAAGATATTGAGGTTGTTGACAGCGTAAAAACCGAAAAAAGAAAACGTGAAGTAGCTCAAAAAGTTAAACCCGTTTATACTACCGCAGATAATGTATATATTAAAAATAATTTAAATGAAATTACGGAAGAAATTAACTATATAAGGCAGCAAAACACCGAAATAAAGGAAAAAGAAAAGGAATTAGATGTATTATTTGATATTTCCGATTCTTCAGTCAAAAATTTTGTAATATCATATTTTATTAATGCGAATGAAGAACAAATAAATAAAGTATATGCCTCGTCCGAAAAAACTCTTTCTCAGGTATTAAATGAGGGAATTACGGAAAAAGATTTTGAAGAAAATACTTTATCCAAGATAATACAAAGAAATATAGAAGCAAATATAACAAATAATCAGAGTAAAATAATAATAGCATTATTAGAACAGGTAATAGTACCTAATATGCTTGTGGATGAAGAAGCTACGGCATTGGCTAAGAAAAATGCAAGAGACAGTGTTTCACCCATAAGAGTTAAATTTAGCAAAGGTGAAACCATTGTAAATGTCGGTGAACCTATTACACAAGTAAAAAAAGAGGCTTTAAGCAAGGCTGGATATAATATATTAAGAATAAATTATCTCGGGATAATAGGGATATTTTGTCTTGTCGGAATAGGTATATTTGCCGTAATAATTTATTTAAAATTATTTGAAACAAAATATTTTGATAAAAGGCACATGTTTATAATAGCGACATTGTGTATATTTATATCAATATTATCGGTATCATTACCGGCATCTTGGTCTGTATTTATATTACCTTTCCCATTTTTTGCGATAACATTATCGGTATTTTTAAATCCGAGAAGTTCGTTTTTTATAACCGTAATAGTACTGACAATATTAACGTTATCATTACAGTTTTCAGCTTTGGCAATGTCTGTATTTATATTGGCTGTAATAATATCCACAATAGGCATGACGACAATAAAATATTCAAGAAGATTTGATTTAATCAGGGTAGGGCTGTATTCATCCGTAACAATGTCGGTAATAATATTGTGTGTATATTATGATTTAGGTTTCGGGCGTTTAATGCAGGATATAACGGCAGGAATATTAAACGGATTTTTCTCGGGAGTATTTGCATTAGGAATGATACCTATATTAGAAAGTACATTTAAAGTAATAACAACCTTTGGCTTGGCGGAGCTCGGTGATTATAACCAACCATTATTAAAGAAACTGCATGAAGTAGCTCCGGGGACATTTGAACACAGTTTAAGGGTATCAAATTTGGCAGAATCAGCTGCCGAAGCAATAGGAGCAGACCCGATATTGGCAAGGGTAGGCGCATTGTACCATGATGTGGGAAAAATAGTAAGACCGTTGTTTTTTGTAGAAAATCAAACATATTCAGGGATAGAAAATCCTCACGATAAGTTAACTCCACGCTCAAGTAAAATGGTAATAACTTCTCACACAAAAGACGGGGTAGCTTTGGCAAAAGAGTATCACATCCCTGAAATTATCCAAGATTTTATGACTCAGCACCACGGAGATTCATTGGCAAGTTATTTTTATAATCAGGCTGTTGCTCAAGAGGGTGCAGAAAACGTAAAAGAGGAACAATTCAGATACACAGGTCCAAGACCCAATTCCAAAGAAACTGCAATTTTGATGATAGCAGATGCTGTTGAATCCGCATCACGTACTTTAAAAGACCATTCTCAGGAAGAACTTGATACTTTAATTAACAAAATCATTCAAGATCGACTTAATGATAATCAATTATCTGAAAGTCCTTTGACATTGAAAGATATAAAAGTTATTGCTGCTACACTTTCAAGAGTTCTAAGGAGTGTTTTCCACAAAAGAATTAAATACCAAGAATCCATTGAGGATATTCAGAATAAGGAAAATCAATAACGGTTTTATTATGACTAAATTTAATATTTTTTTGGAAAATATTTATCCCGAATATGCAATAGATGAAGTTAAAATTCATTCTGATATAGTAAAAATGACAGAGTGTATTTTTCAAGAAAAAAGTATAATGCTAAAATCTTGTTTAAATAATTATAAATACGATACAATTTGTTTCGATATTGTATTGATGAATAATGAAGAAATACACAAAATAAACGGAGAATACAGGCAAAAAGATACCCCGACCGATGTAATAACTTTTGCAATGTTTGCTGATTCGGATGAGTCGGAAAGATTTATTTTTGACGGTGAAATCAATTTGGGTGAAATTATGGTTTCTCTTGACCGAATAGAAACTCAGGCAAAAGAAAATAATAATTCTTTTAAAGAGGAATTGTATTATATTATATCTCATGGTATCTTGCATTTATTGGGCTTTGATCATCAAACAGAACCGGAATATAACTTTATGGTTGAAACTCAAAATAAAATAAAGGCAAAAGTTTTATGACAAAATTCAAATCTTCAAGTGTAAAAGAAAGCATATCAAATGCCATACACGGACTTAAATTAGCAGTATCTTCACAAAGAAATTTTGTAATAGAAATATTGATATCCTTGATTGTGATTATTACATCACTGTTATTTAAATTCAGCATAACCGATATTTGTATATTAATAGTAATGATAGCGTTTGTATTGGTTTGTGAACTTTTAAATTCGGTAATAGAGTTTACTTTGGATGCGGTATATAAAAATAACTATTCAAAACTGGTAGAAATGGCAAAAGATATGTCTGCCGGCATGGTATTATTAATTGCCTGTATTAGCGTAATAATAGGAATTTTGCTTTTTGGTAAATATTTTATAAAGCTGTTTATATAAAGTGTAAAATATCTTTAAAATATTAAATATTTCAAGGAATAGATTATGTTTGAAAAAGAAAATAATAAAAAAATTATAATAAATATATTTAATATTAGTATTTTATTACTTATTTTTTCTTTTGTATTAATTAAACACAGATATGCCATTATATGCAATGATGATATGCTGCAAACAATTGCTAGAACGTATATGTTTTTACATACAAGAATTATTACGGAGCCAATTGTGACATTTATAGTAAAGCAAATACCTGAGATATTTAACATTAATTATCAGGATTTTGCTTTTATATCAGAAGGTATAATAAGGTCGGCTTTTATTATTGCAATTATACATTGTATAACAAAAGCATTTTTTAAATTAAAAAACCATAATCCAATTTTTAGAGGCATTTTTTATATATTATCTTTTTTCATATTTTTTTCAATATTAATAAAATATAATTATATCTCAGGTTTTAATGATTATCCTTGTTTTAGTTATGTAACACCAATATTATTTTTTGTATTATTTTGGTATAAACTTGCCGAGTTTTATATATTACAAAAGAGTCCTGATAAAAAAGATATTATATATTTAACGTTTTTAGTTATATTAAATACATTTGGAGATGAGTACTATAACCTTATAACATTATTTTTACTTTCATTTATTTTTATTGAAAATATAATAACAAAAAAAGATATAAATTATATTAAAATACCAATGCTGGTATTTATCCCTTGTTTTATTTTTTATTATAGTTTTCATGGTTTTAAAGATATGTATGATTCTTATGAATTGTCTATAAGTTTTCATACGGCATATAATCATTATCAAGATTTCTTTATATCTTTAGTAAAAGTATTGTTTGCGGGAAATTGGGTTTTATATATACCGATTATTATTGCATTAATTGTTTTATTTATAACTCGAAAACAATCAGATAAGAATTTAAGAATTATAAAATACTTCTTTATTACATATGCGGGGTTTTTGTTTGTAATGATAGGAACTATTGTATTTCCTGCAAATTGTCCGTATTCTGAAGAAATTAAATATTGGTTTATGCATTGCGGTTTGTTAACAGAATATACTATATTTTTATATATTTCAGGTTTATTTATATATGGAGCAATTGATACAAAAAAATATCTGCCAATATTTATAATTTGTTGCGTGATATATACATATTTAAATTTTTCTTTTGAAGCTGTAAATTTTATCCATTCAAATAAATATGCCAGACGTTTATTATATATAGATGACAAACTGAGTTTATTTTATTTTAATCAAGGTAAAACGGCTATTATTCCACGAGAACAAATTATATGTTTGTTCTCCGGTATATTTCCGGATGAACTTGCGGAAAATAAGGAATATAACAATAAAATATTTTATAAAGAAGATGAATTATTATATCTTGTATATCTTGAAAAAAATTACGGAATAGATGTTTCCCCGGGATTAATGTTTATGGATGAGAAAGATGCAATTAACCAATATTTAAGGGAGGGGGGAAAACTCGAAGAAAAAGAATTGGAAGAACTGAAATTTTATAGAATTGCCCCCAGAAAAAATAATAGGAATAATGATATTGAAGAATAAATAATTTTTTAAATCTTATAGCTTGTATCATTTTTAATTTTTCCAAATTTATAAAAAAAAGACCGAAAATTCATTCGGTCAAACAGTTTACGAGTGAGAGTGGAATATGTATATTGTTATAATAATTGTTTGAATTTACTTCGTATATTATCCGCTTGTATATATTTATGTATTATATTGGTTCATACATTAAGACCAATCTATGTAATATGAACTTCAAATTAATATTAAGAAATATTACATAGATATATATTTTTTATGTCGTTTTTAGCAATTTTTTATATAAAAAAATTTTTATATAAATGTGAGAGATAAATAAACCGGAGATATTAAGAGAGAAAACATACTGTATTAATTTTTCACATTACATATATACCTTACACTTACCTTACTTACTTACACACGACGGATATGGAAAAAATTTTCTTTTACATTCCGAATTGTTTGGGACATTAGATGTCCCTTTTTTTTGCGGTTTTTCCGTAGAGTGAAGCGAAGCGAAACTTGAAGAAGTGAATGCCCGAAGTGAACAGGCACGAAGTGCGGTGAGCGACAGGGCAGAGAGAAAGGAAAAACCAAGAAGCGGTTTTTCCGTAGAGTAAAGCGAAGCGAAACTCGAAGAAGTGAATGCCCGAAGTGAACAGGCACGAAGTGTGGTGAACGACAGGGCAGAGAGAAAGGAAAAACCAAGAAGCGGTTTTTCCGTAGAATGAAGCGAAATTCCGTACGGACAAAGTCCGGTTTCTATAAAGCGAAACACCGCAGCGAAGCAAGGATGATTGAGCCTGTATGCGTAGCTGAGAACGGAAACGACGACAGGCGCTGCCTCGACTCCACTCTCCCGAATTGTATTGAATTTTCGGGCAAGCACATACTTTCAGCTCCGCTTTAAAATCACTGCGTAATTTAGTCGCTCCGCAAGTATGTTGCACTTTCGGGTTCGCTTGGCGTTGCCTCGGCTTCACCCTCCCGAATTGTATTGAATTTTCGGGGGCGCACATACTATCTGCTTCGCTTTAAAATTACTGCGTAATTTAGTCGCTCCGCAAGTATGTTGCACTTTCGGGTTCGCTCGGCGCTGCCTCGACTTCACCCTCCCGAATTGTATTGAATTTTCGGGGCGCACATACTATCTGCTCCGCTTTAAAATTACTGCGTAATTTAGTCGCTCCGCAAGTATGTTGCACTTTCGGGTTCGCTCGGCGCTGCCTCGACTCCACCCTCCCGAAAATTCAAAAAAAAGACGAACGATTCAGTCCGTCTAGGAAAAACAAGTAACAATGTTTATTAGGCAAAAATATTTATTGAACTAAGTAAAGAATCATTTCCTTCTTGTTCATCCGATTGCTGAGCTTGATAGTAAAATGAAAACGGATTGGACCCTTTCTTATCCTTGTTTGTTTCATTCGTTTGTGCTATTTGTGCAGATTCGGCAACCAATTGCGGTTCTCCAACCTTATTATTGGTTTCGGTCCCTACATATATTCTTCCGCTGTTTTCTTTGGAAGTAAATAAACTTTGTGCAGCTTGAGAGTTCAAATATTGAACATTTGCGCTGAATGCTTTTGAAAAATTAACATCAAAATCCGTAGCAGCTTTTGCGGCTTTTAGAGCAACTTCCCCGTTAGTTCTTTGAGAATATAAATCAGTCCCTAATTTAACACGGTTAAATTTAGATAAATCAAGTTTGGATAAATCAATATTCGGCTGCTCTTGCTTATCCGGATTGAAAATTTGTTCGGTAACTTGATTAAGTGCCTGAACATCTAATATCGGTTTGGCAGTATTTGCGATATATAAATTGTTACCTACTGTAATTCCCATCTTTTGCCTTTTCTCAAATAACTTATATTTTGCTTATCGGCAATTTAATGCTAAAACTTTAGGTATTGATTTAATTTGTTAAAATATGTTAACAACTCTTTAAAATATTTTTAAAATATAAAAAAGGACTTGAAGAAAAAATATTTTTTAAATATTATTAGATTAATAAAATATGATTAGTAAAGGAATGTAATTATGAATCCCATAGTAGAAAGTTTAGGAAAAGAATATTTAAATAAAGAATTACCCGAGTTGAATCCGGGCGATACTGTCAGAGTATCGGTAAGAATCGTTGAAGGTAATAAAGAAAGAACTCAGGCATTTGAAGGAACTATCCTTAAAAAACGCGGCAGCGGCATAGGTAAAACTATTACCGTAAGAAAAATTTTCCAAGGCGTTGGTGTAGAAAGGGTTTTCCCTGTTTACTCTCCTCGTGTTGAAAAAATTACTATTGTAAGACGCGGTGATGTTAAACGTGCTAAGTTGTATTACTTGAGAGAACGTGCCGGCAAGGCAACTCGTATCAGAGAGAAAATAGAAAAAAAATAAATTGTCCGAGTAAATTTTACGATAAGCCGAAAGCTTGAGTATAAATTTGCGAGTGGCATTTTGAAAAGGTGAGCAACTTTATGGTTGCGAAGGGCAAACAAAATGTTGCGACACTTGATTAGATTAGGCAGTGTATAAATATCTAAAAGCCATACCACTTTTTGAGTATGGCTTTTAATATATAAAAGAGGTTAAAGTGGAGCATATTCATTGGTATCCTGGGCATATAGCCAAAGCTGAGAAAAAATTAAAAGAACAGATTAACATTGTTGATGTTGTTATTGAAATTCTTGATGCCAGAATCCCGCAAAGCAGTATGTACCCTGATATAAAAAAACTTTTAGGTGATAAACCCCGCTTAATATTAATGAATAAAGCAGACTTAGCTGATATTGAGCAGACAAAAAAATGGCAAGATGCGATAAAAAAAGAAACAAAATGTTCTGTTTTGGCAACAAGTGCTAATGATAATAAAGATTTATCAAAAATATTAAATAAGGTATCAGAACTGGGTCAGCCCAAAATTATTGCGTTAGTTAAGAAAGGATTACTGCCGAGGGCTGTTAGAGTTATGGTCGTCGGCATGCCAAATGTCGGCAAATCAAGTATTATTAATAAGTTAATAAAAAAAACAAAAGCTAAAACGGGCGCAAAAGCAGGTGTCACACGTGACCAACAGTGGGTCAAAATTAATCCGAAAGTTGATTTATTGGATACCCCCGGGATAATTCCTTTAAAACAGGAAGACCAAAATAAAGCTTATAAGTTGGCTTTTGTTGATTCAATAGGCGAAAATGCATATGATGTTGAGGCTGTGGCTTCCAAATTTGTTACGGATATGAATAATACCTATCCCGATTTATTAAAGGAATACTATAATCTTGATGATGAAGTTAACCTTGAAACTATTGCTTTAAAGCGTAACTGGATTGTATCAGGGGCAAAAGCTGATACCAAAAGAGCAGCTCAAAATATATTGAATGATTTTAGGGTCGGGCGTTTGGGCAGATTAACCTTGGATAAGTATGAATAAATTATTTGAGTTTGATAAAAAAAAGCAAAAGAATATTGATTTTTTAATCGGAACGGATGAAGCGGGCAGAGGCCCCGGTGCGGGTGGTGTGTTTGCTGCGGCTGTTTGTTTTACTTCTGTTGATAAAGCGTTAATTAAAATTCTTGATAAAATAAACGACTCAAAACAGTTAACCCAAAAGGTGAGAGAAGAACTTTTTGAAATTATAAAGGCTAATTCTCTATATTCAATACAGATGGGAACGGTTGAAGAAATAGAGAAATATAATATTCTTGCTGTTTCTTTAATGCAGATGAATAAAGCCTGCACGGATGTAATTGCGAGGACTGGTTCAAAAAACATAAAAGTGCTTGTGGATGGAAATAAAATGATAAGGAATTTTGATTTTCCTCAAGAAACAATAATAAAGGGCGACAGTAAATCTGCCTCAATCGCAGCGGCAAGTATTTTGGCAAAAGTAGTTCGTGATAGGTATATGGCGGAGCTTGATAAAGAGTTCCCCATGTACGGCTGGGCTCAAAATAAAGGCTATATGACCCAAGCCCATCTTGATGCGGTTGATAAATACGGGCTTTGTAAATACCATCGCAAAAAATTTTTTGAAAAACATAATCAAAAAGCAAATCAATTGACATTCTTTTAAATGCCTGTAAAATATTATTATATATGGCGGGGGGGGGGAGAGAGAGATGCAAATTGTTGGAAATTGTCCCGAGTGCGGATATTTTATTAATGATATTGATGTAGTTTGCCCGTATTGCGGGAAAGAATTATACATAAATAATAAAGATAAAGAACCGGTTATTGAAACAGAACTTGAAAAATTTAATTGGGGTGCACTTTTTGGTGGTTGGATTTGGGGTGTTTGTCATAAAGTATGGTGGAGTTTATTTATTATACCTTTGAGTTTAATTCCGCATTTAGGAATTGTTTTTAATATAATTTTTTCTCTTATACTCGGATTTAACGGAAATAAATTGGCATGGAAAAATAAAAAATGGGAGAGTATTGAACAATTTAATGAGGTTCAAAGACGATGGGTGATTATAAGTATAGTGATATCTGTTTTTTATGGTTTATTTATTGTCTTGTTATCTTCTTTCTTAATATTGATATTAAATCTTTTAAAAAATGTATTTTAATCTTACCTATTACTAAATTAAAGTTGTAGGTTAGCAAAAAAGTAAAATAAACATTTTTATATGTTTTTTATTGGTTGATTTATGGGAAACCGGATATTTGCACAAAATTTTTAAATTTTGTTAAAACCAAACAACCTTACTTTAATAACTTTTTGGCTTATTGCCAAAAATTATAATTTATGCTCTTATTTATATATTAATTTATAGGTTATTTATGATTAAAAAATTTATAATATTATTCCTTATTGTTTTACTAATTACCTTGTCTTTGTTGTTGCTCAAGAAAGATGATAAATATAAACTTCCAAGACAATACAAAATTGAAATCCAAAAAGTAATTGAAGATGAAGCCCCAAAAACAAAAAAAGAAATTGATGAAATTGTTGAAGAAGTAAAAATTGACGTTGAAAAATATAAAAATAATCCTTCAAGTTTTACAAGAGATGAACTTATTGATTTAGTTTCCATACCGGATGATTATATATACTCACCTTTATTTCATTATTATTTAAAATTAGTTGAAATAACCGAAAAATACACTAAAAAAGAATCTGATTTGGCAACAGATTTTTATATTGATTTACTTGAATACGTATATCCCTATTTAATTACTAACAAAATAGACCTGAAAAAAATTAATGAAGTAGATGATTATACTGAATATCAAAGCAAAATAATTAAAAACTATTTAAAAAATGTAAAAATCTCTGATACAGAAGAATAAAAAATTATATTTAATATCTCAAATCATTTATAAATTTTGCAGGATCGTCAGCTTTTCCCTTATATTGACCAATGCGAATTGTTATATGTAAATGAGGACCTTTAGAATCTCCCTCATTGCCTGATTTAGCAATAATATCTCCTTGTTTAACAATAGTCCATTTTTCAATTTTAGGTCTTAATATATGTCCATATTCACTAGTATATATTTTTCCGTTTATATTATGTTCTAATACTACTGAATTACCATAACCTGTGGATTTCCCAGATTTTACTAC
>CANQLG010000011.1 GCA_947624645.1 Candidatus Gastranaerophilales bacterium | reverse complement strand
CTGTTTCAATTTCATTACCGCATACACATTTTATAACTGTTTTTTTGTATTCGGGATGTATGTCTTTTTTCATTTTACTTTCCTCTAATTAACAATCATATATCTATTATTTTAATAAGATTATAATACCTAAAAATTTTATATCAAGTAATTTATTTGCAATACGGATAAATATGAAATATAATTTAAAAAAAGCTGTATATGCAATAATTATAAATACGTAGCAAAACTAACATATAAATTTGAAAGTGTTAACTTATTTTCAAAAAGAGAGTTGAAATTGTAAAAATGTGGTATTATAATAAAAGAGTGCAGAAGTAACTATAAATGAGAGTTAAAGGAAATGAAAATGAAAAAAGCATTTACTCTTTCAGAAGCATTGATTACATTAGCAATACTGGGTGTTTTGGCAGCGATTTTAATACCTGTAATCAATAATGTAAGACCGGACAAAGATAAAATTACTTACAAAAAGGCATTATACAATATGCAAGGTGCAATATCAAATGCAATGGATTCAACCGAGTATTTGGCGGCAGCAAATTCAAGTGCATATTGGAAAGATAAAAATATTTCAGCATCAGCATTTTGTGAAGCAGTTGCTGATTCATTAAATACTGCGGGACCAATCAATTGTACCGGTCCGTCAAGTTATGATAGTCCTAACTTTATGACAACTGACGGTATAAGATATTGGGGATTAGAAGGTGCTTTTGACGGTAATACTCGTACTATTTATGTTGACCGTACTTTAAATTCTCATGAACTTCGTACTATTGCTTCTAAACGTGGAAGTGATGCGGAAGGATTAAGAATCCAAGTAAGATACGATGGTAAAGTTCAAACTCCTGACAGTAAAGATGATTCTTTCGAATACGAAAATGAATTAATCGAAAGTTCACTTCAAGTTTCAGCAAATAAAACTTCAACATAGAAATAATAAAGATTTATATTTACAAAAAAAGGGAACTAATTATAGTTCCCTTTTTTTGTAATCTGTGATAAAAATAGAATAGAATATATATTTTGGAGGGAATATGAGCGAAAAAACAACTGCACAAATAGGTATAATAGGCGGAAGCGGATTTTACAGTTTTTTTGAAGAATCAGGCACTAATGTTACGGAAGTAACAATAGATACACCTTACGGAAAACCGTCAGATCCAATCACAATCGGAGAATTATTCGGGAAAAAAGTAGCTTTTATTCCTCGACATGGAAGAGACCACAGGTTTTTACCGCATTTAGTTAATTATAGAGCAAATGTATGGGCACTAAAATCATTGGGAGTAACAAGAGTTATTTCGCCTTGTGCGGCAGGAAGTTTGCAAAAACACGTTAAACCCGGTGATTTTGTTATATGCGATCAATTTGTTGATTGGACAGACGGAAGAAAAAATACATTTTTTGAAGGTCCTGTTTGTGTTCATCCCTCGGCAGCAGATCCATACTGTCCCGAACTTAGAAAAATTGCGATTGAACAGGCTAAAAAACTCGGTATAAATGTCCATGAATCAGGAACAGTAGTAGTTATAAACGGCCCGAGATTTACCACAAAAGCCGAATCCAAATTCTTCACAAATCAAGGCTGGGAAGTTATTAATATGAGCCAATATCCTGAAGTACACCTTGTTCATGAGCTTGATATGTGTCCCGTTACTATTGCTTTAATTACCGATTATGATGCCGGACTTGTCGGTGATGTACCTCCCGTTACGCATCAAGAGGTTATGCAAGTATTTAAATCCAATATTACAAGATTAAAAAGTTTATTAATAGCAATTATAGAAAACATTCCGATTGAAAGAAATAATTGTGAATGTTATAACATTTCACATACTTCATAAAGGGAGATTATTTTATGATTTCTTATATAGTATCAATATTATTCAGAATAATATATTTAATCATATTAATAGTTGTAATACTCAGCTGGATACCGATATTTGATGTACGAAAAGAACCCATAGCATCATTAATCAAGCTTTATAATATAATAATGGCACCATTTAAGGCAATAATACCCCCTATCGGAATGATAGATATTTCACCTTTAATTGCTTTTATTATTTTACAGCTGCTTGAACAGTTTATTGTAAAACTATTAATGCATTTTGGACTATAATAATTAGAATTAACCAGTTATCCCAAAACAAGCCAAAGAAGCTTTCTTATATTTTTTGCAATAATAATAGCAAGGAAGCCAAAAACAATATCATATAAGATTTTTACAAGTGATTGGAAATATATCCATTGCCCGATAAATTCCCAATTGTCATGTCTTATCAGGGCAATAATTATCATATATAATATACCTATTAAATGAATGGAAAAGACGCCGTAAAATACGGCAAGTATTATATTTAGCAGGGATTTTGAATTTTTTAATTCTTTTGCAGTAAAAATTATTGCAAAAATAAAGGCAAAAATATATCCGAAATTGTACTGAAATATATAAGATAACCCGCCACCCAATGCAAAAACCGGATACCACGGAGTTAGTCCCAGTAATATATACAAAATCAGCGTAAATAATCCCCAATATTCACCTAATAGAGCCGCAATAAATAATACGGCAGGAATTTGCGGTATGTATTCGAACTTAAGATAAGATATTATTCCGCCATCAGGCACGTTAAAACTTATTTTTATTTGAGTAAAAGTAGCTATAACTAATATCAGTAAACACACTGAAACTATTGCAATTGTGCCGAGTCCAAATCTTATTTTTATATTAGGTTTATGATATTTTTTTATTTCTTCTTTTACTCTTTTATTTATCATAAGAAACCGAAACCTTATTTATTGAATCCGATAAATTTTTAAAATTATTCTTAAATGTATCATACCAAATATTTTGAGTAAACATGATAATGGCATTTTCTCCGTTATCCTGATAATAGTTCTTTCGTTTTCCTATTGAATCAAACAAAAACTTTTCATAAAGTTTAATTGCAGGCACGTTACTTTCCCTAACTTCCAGTGTAATATATTTAATCATATCCTTATAGCAATCATTAACGGCTTGGATTAGAAGTACTTGCGCCAGTTGTTTTTTTCTATAATCCGGATGAACGGCAAGCGAAGTAATATGAGCTTCATCAATAATCTTCCAAAAACCTATATAGGCTAATATTTTACCCGAATTATCTTTTACACAATAATATGATGCCAACTTATTTGCCAGTTCATTATAAAATGAATCTTTAGACCAGTGATGTTCGGGATGAATAAGTTCTTCAATTTGAAAAACTTCATCAACATCATCTGTGGTCATTTTTTCAACTTTTACCTGATCCATTTTTCACTATCCTCTCAAAAATTGTAACAAATAGAAATTAAAGATTCAATTAAATGATATAATTTAATAATGACAGAGCACGTATACATTCACATACCTTTTTGCAAGAGAAAATGTAATTATTGTTCATTTGTTTCAGGTAAAAATATAGAACTGAAAGAATGTTATCTTAACACGCTTATATATGAAATAAAGTCGAAATATAAACAAGAAAAGTTAAAAACAATATATATAGGTGGCGGAACACCGTCTTTATTAGATGCTTCCGATATACAAATGATAATTTCTCAATTTAACATTACAAATAACTGTGAAATAACGCTTGAAGTCAATCCCGAAACAACAATAACAAAAGAATATAAATTAGCGGGCGTTAACAGAATTTCCCTAGGAATACAAACATTCGATGATAAAATACTTAAAATTTTAGGCAGAAATCATAATAAAGAAACAATCTATAAAGCTGTAAATGATATAAAACAAGCGGATTTTAAAAATATAAGTATAGATTTAATGTATGGGCTTCCCTATCAAACACAAGAAAGTTTTCAAAATGATATAAAACAAGTGTTAGAGCTAAAAGTGCCTCATATATCCTCATACGGATTAAAAATAGAAAAAGGCTGCTATTTTTACAAAAATCCGCCTCAAAATTTGCCCAATGAAGATATACAGTCAGAATTATATATATTATTATCAAATGAACTTAAAAAAAACGGCTATATTCATTATGAAATAAGTAATTTTGCATTAGAAAAATTTGAATCAAAACATAATCTTTGTTATTGGCAAAACAAAAATTATTACGGGTTCGGACTAAATGCAAGCGGATATATAGGAAATATGAGGTATAAAAATCAATCCGAAATGGAATTATATCTGAATAATCCTAATAAAATCGAAGAAAAATCTATTTTAACGCCTATCCAAATTATGGAAGAAGAAATATTTCTTGCGTTAAGACTTAAAGAAGGAATTAACATAAAAGAATTTAACAAAAAATACAATATTGATTTTTTGGATAAGTATAAAAAAATAATTAATAAATACAAAAATTTAATTAATTTTCAAGATTCAAGAATATCGCTGAATGAAAACGGCATGCTGTTAAGCAACGAAATCATGTCTGAATTTATCGATTAATTTTCTTTCTGCTGAATACCTGTTTTACTGCCAGCAACAATAAAAGATAAAGGTAAAAGTTTGGATGTTACGGCAGAAATTGATTTAAAATCCTTTAAAAGCATATTAGCGGTTAAACAAATATCATCGGCATGAACAAGATAATCTTCAGCTTGAACATCGTGTTTTATCTCTTCTTTAAAGATTTTATTATTAACACGGTTCATGACTTTATTACCAAGCTCCATACCGCCAACCAAAGAAGCAATACAAACAACCATTTTAGGAAGAGCTTCGATTAGAACATTCAACGCTCCGGCAGGTTTTGAAGATGAATTGATTTTTGGCAGCTTAAATCCCGATTTATCAAGCAATTTATTAGCACACGCAAGAATAGTAATAGGAAAAGCCATATTGCCAATAAATTGCTGAGAAGCTTCTCTTAATTTAAGATTTTTATTTTCTTTATTTTTATCCGAAACAAGTCCGCCAATAAGCCCGCCTAATACAGAGCCTGCTCCGATTATCAAAGCATCTTTTTCATCATAAACCATTTTATTAAGCGTTAGGCCGGGATTTTTACCTTTTGCAAGTGAAAAAACACCGACCGTAGCTGCAATTATACCGACTGCACTGCCTGCAACAGATGCAGCAATTACTTTCTTCTTATTATTTGCATTTTCTTTTTTTATCATATAACTTTGCGGTTTATTAATAAAATCATAAAATGCCGACGTATTATTTGAAATGTTTACCATACACTTATTATAAACATAAAAAAAAATTTTTTTGTTATCATAATAATAACTATGATAGATACACACTCACACATAAATTTTGATGAATACAAAGAAAATTTTGAAGATTTACTTTGCAGAATAAAAGATAGCGGAGTAGAAAAGGTAATAATACCCGGAGTCGAACCTGATTCTTTTAATGAAATAATAACTTTATGCAATAAATATGACATGCTTTATAACGCAATTGGTATTCATCCGAGCGAAGCACAAACATATACACCCGATAGTTTAAATATAATATCCGGCACCAATAAGACCGTAGCAATAGGTGAAATCGGCTTGGATTACTATTGGGAAACAGAAACAAAAGAATTACAAAAACAAGTTTTTAACAGCCAGCTTGAAACAGCTGCTCAGCTTGAATTGCCTGTTTTAATCCATGACAGAGAAGCTCACGAAGATACTTTTGCCATTTTACAAGACTTTAAACTAAAAGATGTAGTTTTTCATTGTTTTTCAGGCGATATTGAATTTGTCAAAAAATGTCTGGATAAAGGATATTATATAGCAATCGGCGGCATTATAACGTTTAAGAATGCTCAAGAACTAAAATCCGTTGTAAAATATACGCCATTAAATAAACTTTTATTGGAAACAGATGCTCCATATCTTGCACCTGTCCCATATCGGGGAAAAATTAATTCTCCCGAATATTTAATATATATTGCCAAAGAAATAGCCCTTATAAAAAATATCGACCCGGAAGAAGTCAAAACACAAACGACCTGTAATGCAAAAAGGATATTTAAATTCTGATGACAAAGGAACGATTGGATAAAATACTGACCGATAGAGGTTATTTTGATACAAAAAGTAAAGCTCAAGCTGCAATCATGGCAGGGGATGTTAAAATAGACGGCAATATAATAACCAAAGCGGGATATCAATTGGAATTAAAAGAGAATACCAAAATAGAAATAAAAATGATGCCTTATGTATCACGAGGCGGATATAAGCTGGAAAAAGCGATAAAAGAATTTGGTATAGATTTAAATAATAAAATATGTATGGATGCAGGTGCTTCAACAGGCGGATTTACTGACTGCATGCTTCAAAACGGTGCAAAAAAAGTATACAGTATTGATGTAGGATACGGACAAATCGCTTGGAAACTGAGAACAGATAAGAGAGTAAAAGTAATTGAAAAAATTAATATCAAAAATTGCAGCTATTCCGATATTTATGATGAGCAAGATGAAACCGCAGATTTTATTACAATGGATTTATCTTTTATATCAATAACAAAAGTACTTGAAAATATAAAAAAATTATCAAAAAAAGAAGCTGAAATAGTATCATTAATAAAGCCACAGTTTGAAGCGGGAAAAGAGCAAGTCGGGAAAAACGGAATAGTAAGAGAAAAACAAATCCATACTGAAGTCATAAATAAAATTATTGATTATTGCAAGGGAATAAATTTATACCCTAAAGGACTGACATACTCGCCAATTAAGGGAGCCAAAGGGAATATAGAATATCTTATATATTTAACTGCAGAAGAACACCCAAACAACATTAACGTTCAAGAAACAGTTGACACTGCACAAAAGACTTTGGCTATTGATTAACAACAAGATTAAGTTTTTGTTGAACAGGTTCCGCTTCAAATAATTCACCGATTGAACAACAGATAGTTTCACACAATCTGTCCATATTTTCATAAGACGGCTGAGTTCTGCCTGATGCCCAAGAATATACGGTTTGCTGCGGAAGATTTAAAACTTGAGCAAGTTTATATAAGCTCCAACCTTTTTTGGACTTTACGGTTTCCTTTATTTTAATTTTCATTTCTCTCTCCCATATTCAACAAACATATATATCATTATACACATGTTACAAAAGTTAATATACTAAATAAAAAAATATATACATCTTTTAAAGTATAAAAAAATGAAAATTCAATTAAATTGAGTATAATAGAAAGGATAATTAAATGTAACATATATAATGTAAATAAAATTAGGATTTTTGATAAATTGGGTATATAATTTATAATAAGAGAAATATAAGAGGATGATATATGAAAAAAGGATTTATAGTCGGATTAATTCTTTTAACGGGAATAATGATGAGCGGTATACAAGTAATCGGAGCCGAAGATACGGCTGCGATAAAGAGCGCAATAAAAAAATACAAAGATAAAAATTACCTGGGTTGTATATCAGACCTAAAGCTATATACGCAAAAAGATCCTAATAGTGCAACGGCGTGGTATTATCTTGGGAATTCATATATGAATATAGCTATGAAGCCTGAAGCACATGAGGCATTCGAAAAAGTAGTAACATTAAATACCGTACCCAAATTAACATCATACGCCATTCAAGCTGAACTATGTATGGAAAATGTTGAAAAATGTAAATATCAAAATTTCACATTGGATGAAATAAAGAAATTAAAAGCAGATCCGAATGCGTTTTTAGAAGAATATTTTAATAAAAAAGATGAAGTAGTAGAAAAAGACGAACAAACCGTTCAAATAGAAAATCTGATAAATGGCAGTTATGCAAATAATATACACCCTGATGCTCAAGAATTTATAAGACAAGAGCGTATAAAGATGAAGCAAACGGAAATCAATGCATCAGACGGAATATAAATATCAAAGCATAGAAGCCTTGGAAAAAGGGAATCTGGAAGAAGCATATCAGAATTTTAAGAAAGCAGGATTTACAGTAGGAGAAGCCTACTGTAAATTTTTATCGGGAGAAACAGAACAAGCAAAAGTAATACTTAATCTGATAAAAGGCAGTTCTTCTTTTGCAGAATGGCTATTATCGCTAATCTCGATAATAGAAAATAAAAATTTCAAAGCTCCAACATATTTTCAAATCAGAAATTATTATGAACAAGATTTAGAAATGTTATTTAAATATGACAGAAAATCATATATAAAAAAAATAATGGAAAATCAAAAATATTTAGAAAAATATAACAAAGAAATATATAAATACAGTGCAAGAGTACTAAAAAATAACAGATATAACGAGATTGCCAAAAATATGTTACAAAAGAGTTTAGATATATTTTATAACGATCCCGAAACTCATTATATGCTGGGAGAAATATACGAAGAAGAAAATAAATATAAAGAAGCAATCTCCGAATACAAAAAAGCAAATGAACCAACAGGAGAATATATTCCGGCAAAAAATAAGCTAAAAAAATTAACCAACTGATTGTATAATTTATATTATGATGTAAAATATATAATATAGAGTCTTATTAGGAGAAGCAAAGTAATGTTTGAACGTTTTACCGAGAAGGCTATAAAAGTAATAATGCTGGCTCAAGAAGAAGCGAGAAGACTAGGTCATAATTTTGTAGGTACAGAGCAGGTATTGCTCGGGTTAATCGGCGAGGGCACCGGAGTTGCAGCCAAAACATTAAAGACAATGGGTGTAACATTAAAAGATGCTCGAGTTGAGGTTGAAAAAATTATAGGCAGGGGTTCGGGATTTGTGGCAGTAGAAATTCCTTTTACGCCTAGGGCAAAAAGAGTATTAGAGTTATCATGGGATGAGGCAAGACAATTAGGGCATAATTATATTGGAACGGAACACCTGTTATTAGGTTTGATTCGTGAAGGTGAAGGTGTAGCCGCAAGAGTATTGGAAAACTTGGGCGTTGATTTAAACAAGGTAAGAAGCAATGTCATAAAAATGCTGGGCGAAACAAAGCCTACCCAGACATCAACCGCATCAACTTCAAGTTCCGGTAAAACAAAGACCCCAAGTTTGGATGAGTTTGGTACTGATTTAACATTAGCTGCCCAAGAACAGCGTCTTGACCCTGTTGTCGGCAGAGAAAAAGAAATAGAACGTGTTATACAAATTCTTGCAAGAAGGACTAAAAATAATCCCGTACTATTGGGAGAACCGGGTGTCGGTAAGACGGCAGTAGTGGAAGGTTTAGCTGCACGAATAGTAAATTCTGAAGTACCTGATATATTAGACGGAAAAAAAGTTATTCAGCTTGATATGGGGCTATTGGTAGCAGGTACCAAATACAGAGGTGAATTTGAAGAACGTCTGAAAAAGATAATGGATGAAATTCGTCAGGCAGGAAATATTATATTAATAATAGACGAAATGCATACCCTAATCGGAGCAGGGGCAGCAGAAGGCGCAATAGATGCGGCTAATATATTAAAGCCTGCTTTATCAAGAGGTGAAATACAGGTAATAGGTGCAACAACCTCCGACGAATACAGAAAATACGTAGAAAAAGATCCTGCATTGGAAAGACGATTCCAACCCATAATAATTGAAGAACCATCGGTAGAAGATACCATTGAAATCATAAAGGGGTTAAAGCCTAAATATGAAGAACACCATAAACTGACTATTTCTGATGAAGCAATAGTAGCTGCAACCGAACTTTCATATAAATATATAACAGACAGATTTTTACCTGATAAAGCAATAGATATAATAGATGAAGCTGCATCAAAATTAAGAATCCAAACAAGTGCGCTTCCTCCTGAAGGTAAAGAGTTAGAAAAGCAGCTTAAAGAAATAATAAAGCAAAAAGAAGATGCCATAAGAAATCAAGAGTTTGAAACAGCATCAAACTTGAGAGATGATGAAGCGGATTTAAAAGAAAGAATCCGTGAAATGTCGGCAAAATGGAGAGAAGATAACGAAGAAAATAAGCCGGTTGTCACAGCAGAGCAGGTAGCCCAAGTTGTTAGTATGATGACAGGTATACCTACAACAAAAATTACAGAGGGTGAAAGCGAAAGACTATTAAAGCTTGAAGAAACTCTACATAAGAGAGTAATCGGTCAAGATCAAGCGGTTGTAGCGTTATCAAAAGCCATAAGGCGTGCAAGAGTCGGGTTAAAATCACCTAATAGACCCATCGGAAGCTTTATATTTTCAGGGCCTACGGGCGTAGGTAAAACCGAGCTTGCTAAAGCATTGGCAGAAGCTGTATTTGGCAGTGAAGATAATATGATACGTGTTGATATGTCAGAATTTATGGAAAAGCATTCAACCGCAAAATTAATCGGCTCACCTCCGGGGTACGTAGGCTACGATGACGGCGGGCATTTGACCGAATTAATCAGAAAGAAACCGTACAGCGTAATTCTTTTTGATGAAATCGAAAAAGCACATCCGGATGTATTTAATATAATGCTTCAAATACTGGATGACGGTCGATTAACTGATTCTAAAGGCAGACATATTAACTTTAAAAATACAATCATAATCATGACCAGCAACGTAGGTGCAAGTATGATAACAAATACAAGCAGGCTCGGATTTAGTGTTGCGGAAGATGAACAAAAAGATAAATACGAAAAATTAAAAGATACCGTTATGGAAGAAATGAAAAAAGCATTCCGTCCGGAATTTTTAAACAGAATAGACGATATCATAGTATTTGCGCATTTATCTAAACCGGAAATACGTGAAATTGTTGATTTGATGCTTAATGATTTATTTAAACGTTTAGAATCAAAGAATTTAACAATAGAAGTAACGGAAGAAGTAAAAGATTATTTAGGTGAAGCCGGATATTCGGAAGCATACGGAGCAAGACCATTAAGAAGGTTAATTCAAAAACGAATAGAAGATGGTTTAGCCGAAGAAATATTATCCGGAAAATATTCCGAAGGTAATAAAATAGTCTTAAAGCTCAAAGACGAAAAAATAGTCTTTGAATGTGAGAAAGCATAATATAGAATAAAACTTAATAAAAAAGCTCCCTTAAAATAAGGGGGCTTTTTTTTATTTAAAAATCATGTTATAATTGCGGTATGAGAAAAATATTATTAAACTGTTTATCTTCTTATTCATCTGACACCTGAAGTGAGTGTTTCATTTTTTAGTGTCACATTTTTAATTTAAGGAAGAAAAGGCGGTTTTGTATGCATAAATTTGCAGCATGTTTTTCGGTAATTTTTATATTACTGGCATTATCAATGTTATTTAGCGTCATATACTTTAATATGCCGTTATTGTTAAGCGGAAATAAAATAATTTTATTTATATTTATAAATACGATTATGCTTGTGGGTGTCGGCGTATTCTTTATTATATTTAAAGAAAGAATATTCTTATATTTACAAAATTACAGACGAGAAAAACAAATATAAAATTTAAAATATTATTGAATATAATTATATTTTTTGAGTTTAAAAAAGAAAATAATACTAATTAGAATTAATAGAATTCCCAGATATAACAAGGCGGAGGCTATACCTAAAATATGGGTAAAAGAGCCTGCAAAGAAGTTGCTGACTGAAACCGTACCCAAATAACAAATAGAATGAATACTCATTACCCTGCCTCTTATATCATCTGCAACAACCGCTTGAATCAATGTATTGATTGAAGTTAAAGTACCGATGGTGCCAAGTCCGACCAATAACATTGCAAAAAGATCCAAAAAATAGCAATTTGAAATTCCGAGAATAACAAATCCTATTCCGAAAGCGAACACGGAAACAGAGAGGAAGGTTTTTAATCCTTTAACCGAAGATTTAGCGGCGAGAATTAAAGATACACAAATAGCGCCAATACCTGCCACACTCATTAAAAATCCCAGTGTATCGGCATTTTTATGAAGTATATCAGCAGTATAAATGGGCATTAACATTGGATATGTCATCCCTAAGAAACTAAAAAGTGCTATGTATATTAATAATAAACCTATCTTGGGAGTACATAGTACATATTTTATACCTTCTTGAAGCCCTTGCAAAACAGTTTCATTTTTAATTCTTTCATCTTTCTCTTCGTTAATATTCATAAAAAGTACCAAAATATTAACGGGAATTATACATAGAAAGTTAATAAGAAAACAAAATCCGGCTCCTACATAAGCAATAAGCATACCTGCTGCCGCAGGTCCTATAAGTCTTGCTACGTTAAAACATGTAGCATTTAATGCTATCGCATTATTCAAGTCATGTTTATCATCAACAAGCAAAACAAACATCGACTGCCTTAGGGGGCTGTCTATTGCAGCAATAATATTAAGGAAAATCCCCAGTATTGCAATACTGTATATATTTATATTACCCGATAATGTTAGTACAGCTAACAAAAATGCTTGCAGTGCCAGTAAATTTTGTATAATTTTTAACAATTTATGTTTATCAAATTTATCAATAATAACACCCGCAAAAGGTGTAATTATGAATAAAGGCAGTGCACTCAAGAACATAATTGTGCCCATAACAAACGGGGATTTTGTAATATCATATACTATCCAAGCAATAGCTACATTTTGAGTCCACATCCCGATTTGTGCTATCATCAACCCCGGAAAAAACAGCCTAAAATTTCTATATTTTAACGCCCTAAAAACCGATTTCATATTATTGATATTAACATAAAAATTATGCTAGTATAAAAATCAGGGGTTAATATATATGATTAAGTTTTTAGATTTATATAAAATAAATGAAAGATACAGAAACGAGATAGATGAGAGAATAAAATCAGTACTTGATTCCGGATGGTATATTTTAGGCGAACAAAATAAACTGTTTGAAAAACATTATGCCGAATATATAGGAGTAAAGCACTGTATAGGATGTGCAAACGGGTTAGATGCTTTAAATCTCATAATAAGAGGCTACGGATTTAGCAGCGGTGATGAAATAATAGTTCCTGCCAATACCTATATAGCATCAATTTTAGCCATTTCGGAAAACGGTTGTACACCTGTACTTGTTGAACCCGATATAAATACATATAATATTAATCCTGAATTAATAGAAGAAAAAATAACCGAAAAAACAAAAGCAATAATGGTTGTTCATCTGTATGGGCAGGCTGTTCAAATGGATAAAATATGGATGTTAGCTAAAAAATACGGTTTAAAAGTTATAGAAGATTCAGCCCAATCGCATGGAGCAATATATCAAGGGAAACACACGGGCAATCTCGGTGATGCATCGGGTTTTTCATTTTATCCCGGTAAAAATTTAGGTTGTATGGGTGATAGCGGATGTGTAACAACTAATGATGATGAACTTGCAGTAAAAATTAGAGCAATTGCAAACTACGGTTCCGATTATAAATATCATCATATTTATAAAGGTATAAATTCAAGACTTGATGAAATTCAAGCTGCAATATTGGATGTCAAATTAAAATACCTTGATGAAGATAATGAAAAAAGACGTAAAATTTCAAAATATTATAGGGGAAATATCACCAATCCCAATATAATACTTCCTCAAACATATAATGAAAACTCACATGTTTGGCATGTGTTTGTAATACGAACGGAAAGAAGAGATGAATTAATTAAATATCTTGAAAAACACGACATTCAAACAAATATACATTATCCTACACCGCCAAATAAACAAGGTGCATATAAGGAATATAACAGTATAACCTTACCAATAACCGAAAAAATTCATAAAGAAGTTGTATCAATTCCTATATCACCTGTTATGACGGAAGATGAAGTAAAAAAAACAGTCAAAATTATCAACCAATATTAAAATTTAAGTTTTATATTGTTTTTATTTTATAAACTGGTGTATAATTATCTTATGGAAAAATCATATTATTGCGAAAGATTAGAATCTACTTTAAATTTTTTGCCTGACAGGGTTAATTTTTGTTGTGCTTGGGGAGAAGGTCCCGGCTATAAAATTGAAGATTATAATCAAGTCTTAAATAAAAAAGATATTCTAAAAAGGCAAAAATATTTTATGGATATGTTAGCTCAGGGAATAATCCCAAATGAATGCAAGGGATGTATTGAATACAAAGAAAAAGTTTCGAGCCCAAAACCAAATATTTTTCAAAAAATATTTAAAAAGAAAAAGAAATTTAATTATATAATTGTTAACCATTTTAAAAATTGTGATTGCAATTGTTTATATTGCTCGCAAAAGTTAATATGGAAAAACATTGAAAATAATTATCGATTGTCAAATGTAATAAAAAGTTTATATAAGAGCAATATGATTGATAAAGAAAATATCAAAGTTGATTTTCAAGGCGGAAATATTTCTTGTCTTGAAGAATTTGACGATATTGTTAATGAACTTATAAACAACAATTGCAAAAATGTTAAAATCTTAACTAACGGTATAAAATATTTGGATTCTTTTGATAAATTTGAAAATAAAGGCAATATTGCATTTGGTATATCATTAGATTGCGGAACAAGAGAAACTTTTCTTAAAATTAAACAGGTTGATGCTTTTGATATTGTTATCGAAAATATTAAAAAATTAATGCAGCATAACTATATAATGTTTATGAAATATATTATCGTAAAAGGCATTAATGATAACATAGAAGAATTAAAAAAATTCATAGATATAGTAAGCGAATTAAATATAAACTTTTTTGATATAGATATTGATTATAGAGATATACTTCATATTGTAGACAGAGATGAATTTATCATACCGCAGCATTATTATAATATCATAAACGAAGCGGAAAAATATTCAGCTTCAAAAGGTATTGAAATGAATATATGCGATTATGTTAAGCAAATTTTAAAGGAAGGAAAAGCCTAAATTTGCATTGATATAAGGGATTTACTTATAAAAAAGTCTGCATCAGTCGAATTTTTAATATCTTGAACAGAAAACAGCGGATTAATTTCAGTAAGGATAAGACCATCTTTTGCAACCTGAAATACTGCTCTTTCGGTAACAATTATATCTACCTGACGATAAGCGGTTAAAGGCAGGGTACATTTTTTAACGATTTTGGATTCCTGTTTAGAAGTATGTGTCATGGCAACAATAACTTTTTTAGAGCCTACAATTAAGTCCATAGACCCGCCTATACCCGGTACAAATTTACCTGGGATTTGCCAGCTTGCGATAGAACCTTCGGCATCAACTTGTAATGCCCCCAGTACTGTTACATCAATATGCCCGCCACGCATAATGGTAAAAGCCATTTGAGAATCATAAAAACTTGCACCTTTATTAACCTCAACGTATGTTCCGCCCGCATTAACTATTTTTGTATTATATCTCGGGCCTTTTTGATTTTTTCCCATACCCAAAATACCGTTTTCGGATTGAAATATTATATGCATATTCTCATCAATATAATTTGCAGCCTCAGTCGGGAGCCCGATTCCGAGAGTTACAATATCATTAGGATGAAACTCTTTTGCTATACGCTTTGCAATTATTTCTTTTATTTTATCTTTTGAAAGGTTATCAGCAGTTAAAGTCATTTTATCAACTCTCTCTTTTAACGATATAATCAATAAAAATCCCAGGGATTACAACTTCATTGGGATTAAGGCATTCAACAAGCTCATCTGCCTGAACTATAACGACATCTGCGGCAGTTGCCATAGATGTGTTAAAATTTCTTGTAGTACCTTCAAAGCAAACATTGCCGTATATATCAACTTTTGTCCCGTAGATAATAGCAAAATCAGCACCTAAAGGCTCTTCAAAGATATATTTTTTGCCTTTTATTTCTACTATTTGTTTACCCTCTTCCAAAACAGTACCGATACCTGTCGGGGTAAGAACACCGCCAAGCCCCGAACCTTTGGCATGAATTTTTTCCACTAAGGTACCCATCGGATAAAACTCAACTTCTATTTCACCGGATTGCATTTTAGCTCCGGTTACGGGATTTGTACCTATATGGGTAGTAATAACTTTTTTAACATGACCGTTTTTAATAAGTTTACCCTTATCAACATCTTCAAATGAAGTATCATTGCAAATCATTGTTAAGTTTTTTATATTTTCATTAACAAGTTCATCAAGAATTTTATCGGGAGCGCCGCAGCTTAAAAACCCGCCAACCATAACGGTTGAATTACTTTTTATCAGTTTTGCGGCTTGTTTTGCACTGATAATTTCTTTCAAATGCCTGCCCTCTTTTATCACCTGTATTTTAGATTTTATCACATAATCAAAATTTTTAAAATTTTATTTAAAGACTGTTAATAAGAACTCATTTATGCTATACTTTTCTGATAGCGTTTAGGGATATTCTGCTAGTCGTAAAAATTTAAAAGGGAGTATTTATGCAAGACATTGCAGGGGAATATGTATCTGAAACTTTGGATTTTAAATCGGGAAAATGGCAGCATGAAATTGATGTAAGGGATTTTATTCAAACAAATTATACTCCTTATGAGGGTGAAGCATCTTTTTTGGCCGAACCGACCGAAGCTACAAACAGATTATGGCAGGAATGCACCGAGCTTTTCAGACAGGAACGTGAAAAGGGTGGCGTTCTTGATATGGATACAAAAGTTGTTTCCACAATTACTTCTCATGATGCAGGTTATATAGACAGAGAACTTGAACAAATTGTCGGACTGCAAACTGATAAGCCGCTTAAACGTTCTATGCAGCCTTTTGGCGGGATAAGAATGGCACAGGCAGCATGTTTTTCCTACGGCTATAAAGTTGACGAAGAAATATCAGAAATTTTTACAAAATATAGAAAAACCCACAATCAGGGAGTATTTGATGTATATACTCCGGAGATGAAAGCGGCAAGACATTCGGCAATTATTACGGGTTTACCTGATGCATACGGCAGAGGAAGAATTATCGGTGATTACAGACGGGTTGCTCTCTATGGAATTGACAGATTGATTGAAGATAAACAATATCAATTTAAGTCTTTAGAGGGTGAAATGACACCCGATAGAATTCAATTGCGAGAAGAAGTCACAGACCAGATAAGAGCGCTTGAAGAAATGAAGCAGCTGGGTCAGATTTACGGTTTTGACATTTCAAAACCCGCTCAAAACGCTAAAGAAGCTGTTCAATGGTTATATTTCGGCTATCTTGCTGCCGTAAAAGAGCAAAATGGTGCTGCTATGAGCCTTGGCAGAACTTCCACTTTTTTGGATATATATATTGAACGTGATTTAAGAAACGGCACATTGACTGAAGTCCAAGCTCAAGAGCTTATTGACCATTTTATAATGAAATTAAGATTAATAAGGTTTGCAAGAACTCCCGAATATAACGAGCTTTTCTCGGGTGATCCCGTATGGGTTACGGAATCCATTGCAGGTATGGGAGTAGACGGGCGCCCGCTTGTAACTAAAAATTCATTCAGATATCTTCATACACTTGAAAATTTAGGCAGTGCTCCTGAACCTAATATGACTGTTTTATGGTCTAAAAATTTACCAAAAGGGTTCAAAGAATATTGTGCGCATATCTCAATAAAAACATCTTCTATCCAGTATGAAAATGATGATTTAATGCGAGTTATGCATGGTGATGACTATGCAATAGCCTGCTGCGTTTCTTCTATGGTAGTTGGTAAAGAAATGCAATTTTTCGGAGCAAGAGCAAATCTTGCAAAATGTTTGCTATACGCTATTAACGGCGGTGTGGATGAAAGACTTAAAGAGCAGATAGGGCCTAAGTATCAGCCTGTTACTTCCGAGTATTTGGAATTTAATGAAGTTATGGAAAAGTATGATGCTATGATGGAATGGCTGGCCGTACTTTATGTGAATACATTAAATGTTATTCATTATATGCATGATAAATACTGCTACGAAAAAGCCCAAATGGCACTTATGGATAAAGACGTAAAACGTTATTTTGCAACGGGTATTGCAGGTTTATCTGTTGTTGCGGATTCGCTTTCAGCTATAAAATATGCGAAAGTCAGAACAATAAGGGATGAAAACGGTATAGTTGTTGATTATGAAGTCGAAGGAGATTTTCCGAAATATGGTAATAACGATGACAGAGTAGATGATTTAGCCGTACATTTGGTAAAATCATTTATGGCAAAAATCAGAAAACACTATACTTATCGTAATTCAATCCCTACAATGTCAATTTTAACAATAACATCGAACGTTGTATACGGCAAAAAGACAGGTAATACACCTGACGGAAGAAAAGCGGGAGTTCCTTTAGCCCCCGGTGCTAACCCAATGCACGGACGTGATTCCAGCGGTGCTTTAGCTTCACTTTCTTCGGTTGCAAAATTACCGTTTGAAGATGCTCAAGACGGTATTTCCAATACTTTTTCCATCATTCCTGATGCGCTTGGTAAAGATGAAATAATTATGGGAGATTTGATTTTTAACTTAGATAAAGGTTGTTGCGATAACAATTTAAATTAATTTTGGTGAGGGGAGATTTATAATGGCTACAATGCAAGAAGAAAATTTAATCAGTTTACTTGACGGTTACGTTGAAAAAGGCGGACACCATTTAAACGTTAATGTTTTTAACCGTGAAACTCTTTTGGATGCTCAACAACATCCCGAAAAGTACCCTCAATTAACTGTAAGAGTTTCGGGTTATGCGGTTAATTTCCATAAATTAACAAAAGAACAACAAAATGATGTCATCTCAAGAACTTTTCATTCTCAAATCGGAAGTAATAAGGCTATGACTAATGTATTCTCCAACAAATGATAATGAAACGGAGATAAAACCTATAAAAAAGTCTTGGGGAAAATTATTAATATTATTTTTGGCTCTATTACTTATAGACATTGTTTTTATGTTAATTTTTTGCTTTGACAAAGTTGAAGTAAAAAAGCTTTATAATAAATACAAAAAAATAGCATCTGAAAATATAAAAAAAATAGAAAAGCAGGATGAAAATCCCCCTATTTTTCAAGATTATATATCTGACATCCAACAAAAAATTAAAGAAAATTGGAATCCTGTAAAAACTAATGAGAGTAAGAAAGTTATATTGCTTTTTAAAGTTTATAAAGACGGAAAAGTTACCGATATAAAAGTAAAAAAATCTTCCGGTAATAAAGAAATGGATAATTCCGCAATAGATGCGGTATTAGAATCAAGTCCTTTGCCGCCTTTGCCAAAAGATTGTGAGTTTGATGACGTAGATATATTATTTAACTTTGATTATAATATTTTAAATATGAAATTAGATAAAAATGAAAGAAAATAAGGGTAATATTCATTCAATAGAAACCTTTGGAACTGTGGATGGCCCCGGGGTAAGATTTGTTGTATTTATGCAAGGCTGTCCTATGCGGTGTAAGTACTGTCATAATCCTGACACTTGGAATATGGCAGTAAACAGACATATATCAGTCCGAGAAATATTATCTCAATATGACGGAGTAAAAGAATTTTTGCGAAACGGCGGACTTACCGTATCAGGCGGCGAACCGTTATTACAGATAGATTTTATTATTGAGTTATTCAAAGGTGCAAAAGAAAAAAATATCCATACCGCTCTTGATACTTCAGGGATTTTATTTGATAACACAAAAAAATACGATGAGCTTATAAAATATACAGACCTTGTTTTACTTGATATCAAGCATATTGATGAAGAAGCACATAAAAAATTAACGGGACATTCCAATAAATCAGTGCTTGAATTTGCAAAATATCTTTCAAATAACAATATTCCTATGTGGATAAGGCATGTTGTTGTTCCAAACCTGACAGATAAAAAAGAAGATTTAATCAACTTGGGCAAATTTATAAAAACGCTAAAAAGCGTAAAGATTCTGGATGTATTGCCTTACCACGATATGGCAAAAGAAAAATATAAGCAATTAAATATAGACTATACACTAAAAGATACAAAACCTTTAACAAAACAAGAAGCAATTAAGGCAAAAGAAATTATCATAAAGGCTATAACCGAATAACTAAGGTATAATTTTTAAATTTGGCATATATTAGCTATATGAAAAACATGGAATGGTTTGATAGTCTTAATAAACCCTTTTTGAGCCCGCCCGATTGGCTGTTTGCTCCGGTGTGGACAATTTTATACATTCTTATTGCGATTTCATTTATACTGTTTATAAAAGGCGGAATGACAAAAGAAAAAAGACTGCCTTTGGCTTTTTTCATAATACAAATGCTCTTAAATTTTGCTTGGTCGCCCGTATTTTTTCGTCTTGAAAGCATCGGAGGCGCACTTGCCATAATAATTTTTATGTGGCTGTTTATTTTACTTACCGTTATATTTTTCTTTAAGCACTCTAAACTTGCTTCAATCCTGCTTGTACCTTATTTGGTTTGGGTAAGCTTCGCTTTCTATTTGAACCTTAGCTATTTTGTATTGAATTAATTAATCTTATATTATAAATAGTGTTTTTTAATAATATGATAGTTTTAATAAATTATCTGGACACTTTAAAAAATTATTAAGTATGTTAAAATATATATATGGATAATAATTTAAAAATAGCATTTAATACTAATTTTGTTTCTTCCTTGACTGGTGCAAGTGTATCTCAGTTAAATTTATGGGATAGAAAAGGACTTGTATCTCCAAGCATTATTAAGTCGTCAGGGCGGGGAACAATCAGACTATATTCATTTAAAGATATTATTGAAATAAAAACAGTTGTATATTTAAGAGCGAATAAAATTAGCCTATCTAATATAAAGCTTGCAATATCATATCTTCAAAATACTTTTGATTATTCTTCACCTTTATCGGAGTTATTATTAATTTCTAATGGTCAAGATGTATTATGTGCCCCAGAATCTAAAATTAATATAAATGATTATAGTGCGAAATGGCTTGCTGCAAATAAAGGTGGTCAGCTTGTAATGCCTTTTGTAGTACCTTTAGGTGCAATAACTCAAACTATTGACGCTGCAATAAAAAAATATAATGAAAGAATAAAAGAAGCTGAAGAACAAGAAGCGAATGATTCTTTGATTTCATTAGAAGAGATAGAGGGAAGTATTTTTGGTGTATCAAGTAAAATTAATAAAAAGCGTGCTTGATGAAGATATACCAAAATTGAAAAAATCGGGTATTAATTTAGAGGCACTTTATAGGTCAATAAAAAAATTAGAAACTAATCCTTATGGTAGTTCAAGAGCAAAAACAGGAGATTTGCAAGGAATTAGGGGAATGGATTGGAATAAAGGTTATAGAATCCTTTTTAAAATTGATGAAGAAAAAATGTTTGTAACTATAATGTCAATTGATAATCATGATGATTCATATAAAAAAGTCAAAAAACGAAATAAATCCTCTAAAAATATTTAAGTTAATATATAATCTCTTTGATTTATTTAGTTTCTTCTCCAATATATTTGTTTATAAACTCATTTAATGCATTTTCACAACAGTATGTAAAATCAACATTATTTCCAAATATTTCTTTGTATCTGCTTTTAATTTTCTCGTCTGTATTAATTGCATATATATTTACTTGTTTTTCTTTATTATTTAATGCTGAATTAAATAAAAACCTTACAGATAAATCTGTTACCGGAAACGAAAAACCAATAATATATATTTCATCCGCATTTTTAAGGACATCATACGCATCTGCCCATATACTTTTTAATATATTGTGATTATAAAACTTTGTTTTATCAAGTACGGGTGGAATAATATATGAAGTCAAATCCTTTCGCAAATATTTATCTGCATTTCCATGGGTGATATATATAGGGTCAGCGGGATTTGTACCGGACCAAAGCCAATTTATTGAGCCATGGAGTTTATGAATAGCGGGAAAATTATTTTTTTCTTGAAGTACTTTGATTGTAAAATAATCTTCAAGGCAAGCATACCCTTGTGGTGTTCTTTCGGTTATATCAGTAATAGCTTGATTATAAAAATAATTAAAAAATTTGCCATAAGAATCTTCTTTAAATAGATGATAAAACAACAATTTTTCTAACAAAGTATCGTAATTTAGTGTAATAGTTGGAATTTTATTATCTATAATATATTTTGCCAAAATATCACTCTTTTGAAAATCATACTCGGAGTTATTATCTATATTATTAAAATAATCTGCAATTTTATTTGAAAGTTCAAAATACAATGCTTTATCCAAATGTAACATCTGTGGATTTTGCCAAGGTAAGTCAGAATACAAATATGTTAATAAATGTTCAATGTTATTTTTATATTTTTTTGAAATTTCATTCAAATGGGCATATATAGAATTTTTTGAGAAGTTATTTAATATTTCATTGGACAAATTTTTTAGTGTAGGATATTTTTTACTATTGGTTACACACTGTTGAGCAAGAGCAATTGAAAAACCCGCACCAAGAAAAAATACTTTATTTACCATGTGTAATCTCCTGATACATTTTCATTAATTCTGCTACGGTTTCGGATTCTGTTAGCCAATGGTATTTACCGTTTTCATCTTTCTTTTTAAAGCCATATGCTTCCATTACGGCTTTGTCGTTTTCTTGGTGTGCTTTTCTTAATTCAGGCGGCATTGTGAGTTCGTCATATAAATCAGCTAAAGAACAATCGGGATATAGCACTCTGGCATCCAAAATTGCTTGTGCAGTGTGCTCTATTTTTGCTTTTTGCTCATCAGTCGGGTTACACCATGGGAAATTATTGTAAACAATATCTTTTGAATATCTGTAATCACTTTTTAATCTACCGCAAACCGCTCTTACCCAAGCCATGTGAACATTTGAAGTTAAAATACCAAAGTGATAAAGTGATGTATCAGGGACAATAATAACGGAGTCTGTTGGAATTGTATCTGAATTTAAGAACCCCATTGGTATATATCTTCGTCTTTCAGATGATACACGTGGAATAATTATATAATGTTCCGGATTTAATGTCTCTCTGAAAATAGTTGGTTTATTGGCAAGTTCTCTTGTTTGTTCAAAAGTACTTGATAACCGCATTTCTTTAACTTTATTAATTCTATCCATTACTAAAGGCATACTTCTTAATTCATTTGGAGAGGCATTTACCAACCATAAACAATATCGTTCTTTTGAATTTATAAATTCAAAAGAACCAATTAGTTTTTTTATATATTTTTTTGAATTAGGTTCCTTTTGTATAAAGTCTTTGTAATCAGAAGCTTCAATAATTAAATTGCCTCCATCTGTTGGTTGATTACCTCTTGAACATTTTGGAACGTTTGAAATGGGATTCTTACGACTTTCTATAAATATGTTGGACGCATTAATAAGATAGGCATTTATATTTTCTACTAATTGAAGTCTTTCACCCGAGTATAATTTTTTAGGTGATTTATTATTAATACAATTAAATCCAATGATAACACAATGTACATGTGCTTTTAAATTAGATTCACTATCCCATCTAAAAGTTTGGTAAGCAAAATCTATATTTATGTTAAATTTGGAATATAAAGGTTTCCATATATCTTCTACTAATTCTCCTTGACAAATGCTATTTGTCGATACTAATGCAGTTTTTATTTTAGAATTATGCATAATCTCTGCAGACTTTGCATACCATCCTGCTACATAGTCTAACTTACCTGATTTATTATATACTTTATTATTTTTTTTATAAACTTCAATAATATCTGACTTCTGTTCTTTTGTTTGCATTGATGCACCAACGAAAGGTGGATTCCCCATAATATAATTAAGTTTATCTTTTGATATAACATCTTCCCAATTCAACCTTAGGGCATTTCCTTCAACAATATTTGCGTATGTTTTTAGCGGAAGAAAATCTAAATCCATATGGACTATATCTTCCGTTTTTTTCATCATTTGGCTTTCAGCTATCCATAATGCAGTTTTTGCAACAGTTACGGCGAAATCATTTATTTCAATTCCGTAAAATTGCTTTATGGAAACTTTAATTGGATTAACAATTGAGCCCAGGGTCTTTTGACCTTTTAAAAGTTCAAATAAAATTTCATTTTCCAATTTTCTTA
Source organism: Candidatus Gastranaerophilales bacterium (assembly GCA_947624645.1). Classification (GTDB taxonomy): domain Bacteria; phylum Cyanobacteriota; class Vampirovibrionia; order Gastranaerophilales; family Gastranaerophilaceae; genus Avigastranaerophilus. The sequence continues at coordinate 35,676 of CANQLG010000011.1, read as the reverse complement.
AAGAAATATAAGTTTCAGTTAAAAAGTTTCCGCTACCGCAAGCAGGGTCTAAAAAATTCAAACATGCAATTTTGTTTTGGAATTCTGTTAATTTTTTATCTCTTGTTTTATTGTCAGGCAGTTTCTTTATAACTTCAAATTCTTTATTTAAATCATCCATAAATAACGGGTCAATTACTTTATGGATATTCTCTATTGAAGTATAATGCATTCCGCCTTTTCTTCTTGTTTCTGGGTTTAAAGTGCTTTCAAAAACAGCACCGAATATCGTCGGGCTTATTTCAGACCAATCAAAATCAGCACTTGCTTTATTTAAAAGTAATTCTCTAATATCATCGGTAAAATATGGTATTTCAATATTGTTATTAGCAAAAAGTCCGCCATTTACATAAGGGAATGCTTTTAATTCAGGTTCTAAATACGGGTCTCTATCTTCAATTTTTGTATTTAATATTTGGAATAAATCAATTAAGGCTTTTCTCATGTGGTTTGTATCAAACTGTTTCATATAATCAAGAAACATATCATGTTTGCCGAAAATTCCCGCATCTTCCGCATACAAACAAAATACTAACCTAACACATAATATATTCAAACTTTTTAGAGTTTCTTCGTTTGTTTTATCAATATACTGATTCAATAAAGCATCATATAAAAGCCCGACTATATCTCCGGCTTTTATTGAAACTTCCATTTCTTTTCTTAAATGTTCATTTCCTGTATCTGTTAAAAAAGACAAACGATAATATTCTTTTTCTAAATCTTTAAGTAAAATTTCTTGAGGTTCGCCGTTTGGCTCTTCCATATCATATATACAAAATTTCTTAAAATTAGATATAATAACCCACCTTGGTTGTTTAGAAAATGGTAATTCGGCTCTATATCTTTTTGCTTGCTGAAATGGAGTTAATAAACTTCCGTCTGATTGTTTAATAGCTTTGTTTAAATCTATCTTAGAGCTTTTTTGTTCAATCAAAACTTTTGTTTTTTCAATATAACCGTCTATAAAACTTGTATGGTCTAATTTTACTTGTTCTTCAAAAGTAATAAATTGTTCAGGATGTTCAATGCCTAAAACATCTCTTAATAATGAAATCCAGAATGACTGACTTTCCCCTTTTTCATAGCCTTCTTTATCTTTCCAAAAATCAACAAATTCCCTAACAGATGTTCTTTGTTTTGCATCAGACATTCAAATAATTTCCTTATATGACATAAAATAAATATAACATATTTTAGTTATTTTGTACTAAATTAAGCAAATCATTATACACATCAACAGTTTGAAAACAAATGGGGAGCTTGCGTTTTAAAAGACTTTTTATCGTTATTTTAAAACTCTTTAGCATAGCTGCATCAAGATTATTTGTCTTATTCAAAGTTTTTTCAATTTTTTCTCTGAATTTATCTTCTCTCGTACGTTTTTCTATTTTATCGGCAATAAATATAATTTTTTCAAAATCGCTCATTCCTTTTTTACCGATAGTGTGAAATCTTATGGCAGATAGGATTTCTTCATCAGTTATACCCCAATCACGCTTTGCAATAATAGCTCCGACAGGTGCATGCCATGTTTTAGGGCTGATTTTCTCACATTCTTCAAAATTATCTTTGTATTCCATTAGTTCCTTATCGGATAAACATTTAGCGCAGTCATGCAAAAGCCCCGCAATTTGTGCTTTTTCTTCGTCGCAGTTAAACCTTTTAGCAAGTTCAACCGCCATCTCCATTGTACCGATTGAATGCCAGTATCTTTCTTCATTTAAACAGGTTTTTAATCTCTCTTTTAATTCCTCAATATACATGATTTTCTTTTATATAATTAGCTACACTTAAGGGCAGTATATCATAAATATCCGTATTTTGTCTTATTTTTTCCCTTATTTCGCTTGCTGATATATCATTAAACGGCATCGGCATCAGCGTATAATCGTAGCCTTTTTCTTTCAGTTTTATAAAAGGAGCTTCGTCAAAATTATTCTCACGCACAAACAAGATAAAATGTACCAGTTCTTTTATTTTATCTGTTTGATACCAAGACTCTATCTGAATAAACGCATCCGTACCTATTATAAGATTTATTTTATCATTGGGTTTAACTATATCATAAATTTGAACCACAGTATCATACGTATAAGACGGTTTATTTCTTGTATATTCAATAGCCGAAACATCAAAATAAGGGTAATCTTGAACGGCAAGTTGAACCATATTGAGTCTGTGCATTGCATTATCAGCATCAAATTCTTTTAAATTTTTATGAGGAGGTCTAAATGCGGGAATAAATACTATTTTTTTAAAGTTAAATGTTTCAAAAGCACATTTCGCCACAGCTATATGCGCATTATGTATAGGATTAAAGCTCCCTGGATAAATACATTCCGTCATTATAAAACTGCCTGTTTTAAAAAGTGAGTTCGTTCAATAATATTAAGTATTTTATCCAAAAAGATTTTATAATTTGCCCTGTCCGCTTCGCCTGAAAGTACAATATCCGCAATCTCTATACAGGGGCGGATATATATATCCGCTTTGTTTGAAGCATTATCATAAATAGCCTGAGCGCTTTCTCCCAAGCCTCTTTCGTTTGCTCTTATAAAAAATCTTTCTCTCTGTACTTTATTATCGGTATGAACATATATTTTAAAGTCAAAAGCATCTCTGATATTATTTGTCAGCGTAAATAAACCCTCTGAAATAATTATTTTTGAGGGAAAAGCAGGTGTATAATTATCCCAACGGATTGTTGTACCTGACATATCATACTTAGGCAGCATACAAGGTCTTCCCGCAAGAAGTTCTTTAATGTGCTTATACATTAAATCAAGTTCTAAAGCTTCAGGCACGTCAAAATCATAGTGCTTTGCAAATTCAGCCATTCCGCCCGCTTTTTTTACTTCTTCGGAACGATCATAATAATAATCATCAGTATTTACACGGGTTATAGTATCTTTAATTGAAAATTTTTCCGCAAAATTTTCTATTGTATCGATAATATCAAGTGTAATGGTTGATTTACCGCTTGCAGTTTCGCCTGCTATACCTATTGATGCGCTGCGTGTTATTTCTCCCGTAATAAATTTTGCCAGTTTATATATTGCAACAGGCTTAAAATCAAGTATTACAGAACCTTTTTCTTTTTCTTCTTTAAATAGTGCTAAAAGCTCTTTTTCTATTTCCGAATCATTTTTTAAAGGGGAAGAAGTATATTTATTATTAAATTTATCCGTTTCTTTAACGTTTTGACTAAGTGCTACGGTCACGAGATTTTTCCTTTTTCCATGACTATATCAAAATAAAATCTTAAACAAAATATTTTTATTCGATTTGTAAAGATTAACTCAAGAAAATTTACAAAAAATACCCCTTTTTAATTTGACTTAAATACATAAAATAATTATCATATTATTAAGGATATGCGGAGATATTAATATGCGTATGGTAGATAAACTCAAATTATTTGAAAGACAAATGGTATTTATGCGCTGGGGCAATTCTGAAGGATACGGAAGAATTAACTACGTGGGGCATGATTTCCTTGAATTTGAAATCTTTGATACCGAAGCGCTTGAATACACCGATAAAATTTTAATTAATGCTCAATTAATCCTTGAAGTTGTTATAAAAGGCGCAGACATAGCAAGAATACTTGCGGAATATTCCGCCTCTTTGCCTTCTCATAATAAAGATAATGTATAATTAAGCAAGTCCCATATTTTGTAAGATTTCCCATTGTTTTCCGGAATCAAATTCCTGACAGAATATCGCAAAAGGAAAATTCTTCATCAATTGAGAAAATTCGTAAGAATGATTTTTCCTGTCAAATTTAACATGCTTATTTTTCATTGCTTGAGTATATTTTGTAATTATTGTTATAGTATCATCAATTGCTTTATTTACTTTATCATCAGGCATTCTGACAGAATCCGTACGGCTTGTAAATGTATTTAAATAATAACTGTTGGTTAGAGCATATAAAACATTTCCATAATCAGGTTTTATTTGTCTTTTTTCCATATCTATAAGATTAATACTTTGAGTTGCTGAATCATAGAGAATATTATTGGAATTTAAATAATCTAAACTATAACCGCATTCACCTGCTTTTTGTATATCATCAATAAGTTTTTCATAAGCACTTACAGGAAGTTGTGCCAATTCATCAAGACTTTTTGCAAAAGTTTCCTTTCTTGAGATATCTTCATAAGGTTTTTCACCTTGTCTTAATTGTCCCAAGCCCTCTATTGCAATGGCTTGATATGGCGGCACGCCCACAGATTTACCCGTTTGCTTTTTTAATACCTCGATTTGGTAAGGAATCGGATATTTCCCCTTGGAATTAACATTAATAACAGCAACCTGTTGTCCTATGTTTATATCAAGATTCTTATCTTCCGTATCTTGAATATCAATTTTATTGAAATCTAAGTCTGAAATATCAATAACATCAGTTCTTAAAATATAATCTTCATTATCGGGGATTAAATATGTCTTATGAGAAAATCCGCTTCCAAGCTCATATTTGGAATCCGTCAAAATCATTTCAAGATTTTTTTTGATTATACCTGTTTCATTTTCTGTTTTTATAAAGTCATTAACGGCTGAACCTTTAAATGACTTTTGAAATGTATCCTTTTCAAGTCCCATAAATATAGGTTTATTAACATGTTGTGCGTTATATATTTTACCAAACGAAACAGGTGCTATTTTCATAATATCTTTTCTCCATTTATATGTAATAAACACCGTAAAAATTTATTTTGACAAACTAATAAAATTTGTAATAAAAAAAGTTTACATTACTGTTGATATTGAAAATTAGGAAACATATTTAACGTTCCGTCATCATTGCGCCAATTAAACCAACCCACTTTTGCCTGTTTCGTTAAATCATTAACCGAAATCAGAATCCAATTTCCTCTAATAACAGTAAAATTAACAAATGTAGGAAATGTTAGTTCGTCAATAACCTGTGAATTCTGAGCCTCAGCAGAGTGTAATACTTTTTTATCTTTAGGTAAATCATTAAAAATCCTGACCCCATATTTTTTTCCATATATATAGAAAAGCTGACGGTATGTTAAAAAAGAATTTTTATCATTATTATACACCCAGCCTGTTTCTCCTGTTTGCTGGTTTATATAAACACAATACCAATCATTTTCTAAGGCAGATTCAACCGATACCAAAGCTACATTGTTTTTAGGTACATAAGCGATATAAGAGATTTTTTTCATATCGTTCGTATTCACAATCGCAGACTTTTTCAAGTTGTTATAATTTATTTGCCGAATAATATTCGAATTTTCACTGGGTTCTTCATAAACGGTATAATTATCAGGCAGATTTAATACACCTATTCCGTAATATTTAATACTGTTTGTACTTAACGGAAGAACGTCAGCTCTAACCGGCAGCACAAATAATGATAATATTATTAATACTATAAATATTAAAAAATTCTTCATAATATTATTATATCATACAGGACTTAAGCCGTATATTAATTATCATTTTTAATGCTGAGACTTATTCTTCTGTCATCAGGATTAAATTTTAGAATAGTAGTATTAATTTTATCTCCGACTTTAAGAATAGTATTTTCTGAATTTTGATATTCTATCAATTCATTGTTAGGCAATAAAGCTTCAACACCGGGGAATACTTCGACAAAAGCTCCGAAATGTTTAATCCTTGTAATAGTGCCTTCAATTTTATCACCGTCTTTAATTTTATCTTTAGCTTCAACCCAAGGGTCTTTTTCAAGACTTTTAAGACTAAGACTTATACGTTGTTTATCCTGATCAATAACAATAATTTCAACCTTAATATTTTCGCCAACTTTTAAGATATCAGAAGGATTATCAACCCATCTCCAAGAGATTTGAGATAAAGGCAGCAAAGCATCAATACCGCCTATATCAACGAATGCGCCGAAATCAGTAATTCTGACTACTTCACCCGTTACAATCTGACCTATCTCAAAAGAATTAAACAAGTCTTTTTTATTATCTTCCTTATCATCGGAATATGATTTTCTGTTGGAAAGAATAAAGTTGCCCTGTTGGATATCCATAGTAAGAATTTTTAACTCTAAAGTTTCACCGACGGCATTATCCGAAGATTTTAATTTCAGATGACTTGAAGGTACAAAACCTCTGACACCTTTAACATCAACTAAAACACCACCTTTGACAACCGATACTATAACACCCTCAACGGTAGCATCATTAGCTTTAAGTTCTTCAAGTTCTCTCCAACTGTATGCCAAAGCAACTTTCTTATACGAAAGTGTAAATCTGCCGTCTTCATCTTCTTCTTTAATAATTAAAAATTCATATTCGTTATTTTTCTTGAGTGTTTCTTCAACCGATACCGCTTTATCAACAACTGCTTCTTTTATAGGGCAATATGCAGCTGTTTTAGCACCTATATCAACAATAACTCCCGTAGAATCGTAAGAACAAACTATACCTTTTACCAAATCACCTTTTTGAAAGCTATAATCATAATTCTTAAGCAATTCCTCAAATTCAGCATCCGTATAGTTTTGTTCAGTCATCTCTTTTTTACCTCGTTAGTTCACAGACATGTAAATATCTTATTCCCAAATTGTACAACTTTTAATCTTTAATTGCAAGCATTTTCACAATTGAGATTCTCAAAATACCTACTATTACTGTCCTAAGTGAATTTTATATAGAGACTATTCCATAATAGCTTTAATATACATACGTTTTAAGCAAGTCAAAAGAACAAACATCAGATTTCAACTTGTTTAGAGCCCTTGTTTCAGTTTGGCGTATACATTCTTTAGTAACACCGTACAATTTACCGATTTGTTCAAGCGTTTGTCTGTCTCCTCCGTTCAAGCCAAATCTTAGTGCTATTACCTTTTGTTCTCTGTCCTTAAGCTTGCTTATTATTGAAGATATTTCCTTTTTCAAATAATTATACTCAAGCTCCTTAGTTACGGAACTTGTTTTATCTTCTATAATATCTGCCAATCTGACTTCGGAGCCGTTAAGCATTTCATAATCACCTTCCAGAGACAATGTCTTTTTATATGCATTCAGATAATTATTTATTTTATCAGTTTCTATGTTCATCTTTTTAGAAACGGTATTAATTGAGACATCCTCCATACCTTCTTTTTCCAGTTCGGACTTAATTTTGGAATATTTAGATAAGGTTTCTTGTATATATACAGGGATTTTTACACTATGAGATTGTTCCGATATCGCCTTAAACATAGCTTGTTTTATCCACCATGTTGCGTATGTGGCAAACCTGTACCCAAATTTCCAATTAAACTTATCAACCGCAACCATTAAACCTATATTGCCTTCCTGTATTAAATCAGTCATAGGAAGTTTACTTGTATGAATTACTTTTTTTGCTATTGTAATAACCAATTTTAAATTTGCTTTTATTAAAGCTGTCTTTGCTTCTTTAACCCCTTGTTTTGATAACCTTGCCAGATTCTGCTCTTCTTCGGCACTTAAGGATTTATATTTTGATATTTTTTTTATGTAACTGAGGATATTATTATCTTTAAACATAGCTTTTGAAGAATTAAAATCCGTATCAACTTCGGATGCAAAATTTAATACCATAATTAATCTCCTATTTACTTGTTAACACACATATTTTTTGAATTGCAAAACCGACCCTTATTTGGACCTATTTTTTGTTATTAATGCAAAAATTATTATATAAAATGTATATACTTAATATATCATTTTGAGATTTCAAAATCAATCCTTTTGTAAAGACATGTTAAGTTATAATTCAAAATTGAACATTTTCTGTAATATTGCTTAATATGTTTTACGAAGTTCAAATATTATTTTTTCGTACGGAATAATATAAGGATGCTTATTTACGGATATTTTTTCTATATAAAAGTACTTTTCCAATAATAATTTATATTTATCTTCCGTTCTCATATATTTATTCCGCTCTTTACTATATAAGAATCTCTTAATATATGATAAATCCTTTTTATAGTTTGTATCAGAAATAAAAATTACGGTATTTTGATCTGAATGATTTAAAATAAAAGAAAATATTTCAATAACATCATTATCATTCACACCTGACAGAACACCTTCTAAAAATATTACATTGTATATAGTATTAAAATTAGTATTCTTATCCACTTTTGTACATATAAACTTATATTCCGGGTACTTTGAAACAGCATATTTAATATATTCTTTAGAAATATCAATTCCTGTATAATTAATATTTCTATATTTTTTCAAAAATTTAATTATATTACCGGTTGCACATCCAATCTCAAGTATTTTCAATTCTTTTTTATCAACCGAATAAACCGAGGGATTTACAAGAAATTCTTTTGTTAACACTTTTAAATACTTATCACATCCTATTAAATGCTGATAAAAATTATATATCAAAGGATATTTTAGAATTTCTCGCATAATTTTCTCCGATTAATATAAAATATTATATTATAAATATGTTAATAGAAGGTTCCGTAAACACAAATAAAACTGATATATTATGCGAAAAATATCTTGAACTTATAAAAAGCGGGGAAAAGATATCCGATATTCTTGTGCTTAATTTAAATGCCTATAAAAAATCGGAATTTACCGAAAAAATAAAAAAATCAATTACGGAACCCCAAAAAGCTAAAATATATACGCTGTACGGATTATGCTATAACGCCTTTCTTGATAATTGGGAATATATTTCAAAGCTGATAAAAGCAGAACAAACTCAAACACCAAACTTATGCGGACTTGAGGTTTCACAATATATATTTAAAGAATGTATAAAAGAAAATAATTTTTCGGATTACATATCAAAAGTAAATTTGCTGCATCAATTGTTCAGGCGCTATTCTTTAATTGTCCAAAACGATTTATCAAAAAAAGAAGTTGAAGAGCGCTCTAAAATATTAAATGAAACTTTTTATCCTGAAGCCCAAAAGGCAATTGAAGATTATAAAGCAAAAACAATAGAATATAAAAGCTTTGATTATCTGAGGCAGCTTTCTTGCCTTTCATTAATTTACAAGAATACAAACTATTTTAAAAATATAAAATACATATTTGTTGATGACGCAGATGAAATGCCATACGTTTTTTGGCAATTCATTGAAGCAATCATGCCTGATTTAAAGGATTATTATATAGCATACGATAAAGACGGATCTTCACGTCAGGGATTTTTATGCGCTTATAAATCAGGTATCTCGGATTTTATAAACAAATATCATCCTCAAATTATCAAGCTTGAAGATAAATCCAAATATGCCAATCTTGCAAAAGAATTTGCTCAAGCCGTTAAAAACGGGAAAAAACTTAAAGCTCAAGAGTTTAATTATGAATCAGACTTAAAACGTTTTGATATGTTTAATAAGGCATACTCTAAGATAATTTCACTTCTTTCAAAAGGCACGGAGCCTAAAGAAATTGCGGTTATTACACCCGTAATTGATGATGTACTGATAGAAAACTTTATAAAAAATAAATCAAAAACTCCTTTTCAACTGCTCTCGGGAAATGAAAAACTTGCTCAGGATTCTCAAATAAAACATCTTTTGACAATTCTTAAATTAATAAATAACATATCTTTAAATGACTTTGAACTTAAAAATTTATTGATAAATCTTTTAAAAATCCCTTATAAAAAATGCAGGATTATTATTAACGAATATATAAAAAACAATAAACTCAAAGATTTTGACTTTGAAAATGAAGTCTATGATATTCCTTATAAAAAACTATTAAGCCTAAAAAAATCAATACTGCCCTCCGTAATGAATATTTCGGAGCAAATAAAAATAATAAGTTCAAATTTAAATATAAAAATAAACGATTTTCTTATAAAAGAAGCTCAAAGTTTTGAAACTGCATTTAAAGATGTAAAATCCAATCTCATAAAAGACTTTATAATTCAAATCGAAAACAGTATCATAAGCGAAAATTCACAGGAAATATTTAAAATTGACCCAAATAGTATAATCATAGCAAGTCCTCAAAAAATAACGGATTTTTCAATAAAAACAAAATATCAAATATGGCTTGATATATCACACAGTGACTGGATGAAACAAGATACCGGCACATTATATAACGCTTGGGTTTTTAATCGTGATTATAAAAAAACAACATATTCACTTGAAGATAATATAACGTTAACAAAAGAAAGAACATCTGCCCTAATAAGAAAATTAATATTATGTGCGCAAGAACATATATATTTATATTCAAGTATTTATGATAATAACGGAAATGAAAATTACGGGGCAATAAATGACTATATAGAGACCGTTGAAGAGAAAAAAGCGGAATTTAATATTACACCAAGAGATGATCAAAAAGGCGTTTTGGAATATAAATGCGGAAAAATGGGTATAATGGCAGTCCCCGGAGCAGGAAAAACCACGATATTATTGGCACTTGTAATAAAACTTCTCAATGAAAATATTTCAAGCGAAAATATATTTGTGCTGACATATATGGAATCAGCGGCTAAAAATTTTAAGGAAAGATTAAAAAATGCCCTGCCTCAAAATGCCAATCTGCCTAATATTTCTACCATCCATGGGCTCGCACTAAGAATTATCAAAGAAAATGCAAACTATGCAAAAATAGGGCTTGATGAAGATTTTGAAATCTGTGATGATACATTAAAAGAAAAAATTATCAAAGAGCTTTTTTATAAGCTTAAAATTGATGAAGATAATTACGAAAATTATTTAAAATGTTTATCTTTGGTAAAACTTTCCTGTAATAATATAACCTCGCCGCATAAGCAGATAAAAGATTTTTTGGAATTTTATAAGGAATATAACATCGTTCTAAAAAATAAAAATCTTTTGGATTATGATGATATGCTGTATTATGCGGTAAAATTACTTGAAGAAAATCAGCAAATCCGTGCATATTATCAGAATCTTTGTAAATACATAATCGAAGATGAGGCACAAGACTCAACCAAAATTCAGCAAAAATTGCTTGAACTTTTAAGCGGAAAATACAATAATCTGGTCAGATGCGGAGATATTAATCAGGCAATTACTTCAACTTTTACAAACAGTGACACCGAAAGTTTTAAAACCTTTATAAATAATAATAAAAAAGTAGAAATGAACTACTCTCAAAGATGTTCAAAACCCATATATGAGCTTGCAAACCATTTAATAAAAAACAATGACTATAAACAAGCATTTTATGATATAGAAATAAAAGGCACCCAAAATAATCCCAAAACAACCGAAAAACCTGAGTTTTTACTATTTGACAATGAAAAAGAAGAAAAAAACTATATATTAAATAAAGTAAAACAGATAATATCGACGAATCCCAAAAGCTCAATTGCACTGCTTTTGAGACTTAACACCCAAGTCAATGATTATAACGAATTTTTCATTTCAAACGGAATAAAAACTTCAATAAGAACAGACTGTTTATCGCAAAAAAATATTTTTAAACTTATATATTCCGTTATAAATATAACGCAAAATCCTATAAATAATAAACTGATAGCAGAGCTTGCAGATAATTATAATCAATACGGAATCAGCAAATTCAATAAAGAAGATATAGATTTTTTAAAAACATTAAAAGAACCTTTTATAAATCTGTCATTTGATAATCTGCCATCGGAGAGTTTAAGTCAATTGTACTGGGACATAGAATATTGGTTAAATGAATCAGCATGTTCAATTGAAAATTTAGCCTTGAAATCAGGTTTATACTATGCAAAAACCGACACTGATAAAGCAAACACATATATTATTTCAACAATAATAAAAAAACTTATAACGGATACAAATTCACAAGATGCAATAAAACAGCTTGAAAACATATCCAAAAAGCCGTTAAGCACTTTTAAATTATTTGAAGATGAACAGCAGCAAAATAATTACGGCATACAGATTATGACTGTGCATAAATCAAAGGGGGATGAATTTGATTATGTATTTTTAGCCCAAATGCATGAGGATAATTTCCCAACCCAAACAGAAAATATTAAACTAAAGAGCGGAACTCATTTTTATCAAACAATAAAACATTTAAGCGAACTCACTCCGCTTCAAACCCCCGATAAACAAAAAGAAGAACAACAACAAGAGACCCTGAGACTTTTATATGTAGCTTTTACAAGAGCAAAACAAGGATTATACATCACAAGTGCAAAATCATATCAGCGAAATAAAAAAGTAAAATTATCAAAATTATATGAAAATTTGATTTAACTTTTATTAATAATATTTTACAGACAGATGTTTTTTTAAAAAACAAGTGCTATAATAGTAGTAATTGATAAAATAAAATCATTTGTTTTTATAAATAAGTTAATATATTAAAGGAAGGATTTATGACGTTTACACACGGAAGCTTGGAAAACGAAATATTAAATGCCGTTTGGACTATGGAAGAAAATGGTATAAATGCAAAAGATATATCAGTAAGTGAAGTTTTATCTCATATTAATAATAACGGCAATATAAGAGCCTATACAACAGTAAAAACAGTAATGGACAGACTAGTAGATAAAGATTTATTAAAACGTGAAAAAATAGGGAAAAAGTTCTGCTATTATTCTGTTGAATCAAGAGAAACAATGGCACAAAATGCAATAAATAAACTTGCGGGACAATTTTTTAATAATGATGTACGCTCATTAATGAGAGCGGTAGAAAAACAATGCACAGGTCTGAAAGTATAGATTATACCCATCAAAGGCAAAGAGTAGCACGGCTGTTTTACGGGGTTTTAACAAAAAAATTGCCCGTAAGAGAGGCTTTATTGCGATTTCCAAAAGCTTGTGAAGATAAAACAATAATAGCAAGCTGGCATGCATTGTGTCATTTGGAAGCGGATGAAGATATAAGAAAACGAGATAAAGAATACTGTATTGAGCAGGATGAATATATAGAATATATCGCCAATGTTCTGGAAAAAGGTGAATCACTGCCCGAAAATATTGTTAATGCATATATTCCGTATCATGATGAACCGTTAACACCTAAAAGCAATAAAACACTAAAAGGAATTATTTCTCAGCTAAAAAAGTTTATGTGTTGTTAAGTGGAACTAAATTTGATACAATTCTTATATTAAGGAGAGAAACGTATGAGGCGGCTGACGTATTTAGGACATAGTGCTTTTTTTATTGAAAAAGATTGGGACGGAATTTTAATTGACCCGTATATAACCGGAAATCCGTTTTGTGAATTTGATTACAAAAAGAAACGAATTACATATATTTTAGTAACTCATGCTCATTTAGACCACTTAGGTGATGCAATTGCAATATCAAAACATACAGGTGCACAAATTATAGCGGTAGTAGAGCTTGCAAATTATTGTATGGAAAAGGGAGCAAAAGCAATCGGAGTAAATATAGGCGGAAAATTGAAATTTAATTGGGGAACGGTAAAATTTTTACCCGCAATACATACAAGTTCTGCGCCTGATTTGCCATACGGCGGAGTAGCAGCAAGTTTACTTTTTGATATAGAAGGTACAACAATATATCACGCAGGTGATACAGCCTTAATGCCTGATTTTAAAATAATAGGAGAGTTATATAATCCATATTATGCCCTGCTCCCGATAGGCGGTCATTATACAATGGATATGGAAGACGCTGCAATTGCAGCAAAAATGCTTTTTGCTATGGAAATTATTCCTATGCATTATAATACATTCCAAAACATAAAAGCAGATGTTAATAAATTTAAAGATATGATAGAAGAGCAAGGACAAAAATGTCTGCCGTTAAAGGCAAATGAATATGTGGAATTATGATAAAGAAAAACCCATAGTGGCAATGGCAGTACCAACAGGTATAGGTGCTTCCATCGGAGGATATGCGGGTGATGCTTCTCCTATCGCTAAAATGATTGCAAGAGATTTTAATTTAATTGTTAACCCTAATATCGTTAATGCTGCGTGTTTTTCCGGAATAACAAACAATATGCTTTATACAGAAGGTTGGACTTTCTCCCAATTATTTAAAGGGAATATAAGTCTAAAACCATCATATAATAACAAAATCGGTATAATTTTTGATAAAGGAATATCACAAGGAATTATTAATGTTCACATAAATACAATGAAGGCAGTGAGCTTAATATACGGAACAAATATCATAGGATACGAAATAACAAAAGAGCCTTGCTGTGTAGAATTTTATAATACTTCATCAGGAATATCATCCGGCAGTGTAAAAAATGAAAAAACACTTGTTGAGGCAGGGAAAAAATTGTTAGATAGGGGTGCTCAGGTTTTAGCGGTAGTATGTAAATTTGAAGAACCGCCTGAAGATGAGTATATAAACGGAGAAGGCGTAGATATAGTAGGCGGAGTTGAAGCTGTTATATCTCATTATTTAACACGTGAATTAAAAGTTCAGGTTGTGCATTCACCCGCTTTTGAAAATATAACAATAACCCAAAATATAGTTGACAAAAAATCCGCAGCCGAATATATAACTCCAACCTTTCTGCCGTGCTTGCTTATTGCATTATCTAATGCTCCGTTAATTTCTTATGAAAAAGTGGAACATAATATAAGTATAAAAGATATTAAAGCTTTAATAATGCCTTATAATTCACTCGGAAGTTCAATCGTTGCGGATGCAATTAAGAATAATATCAGGGTTTTTGCCGTAAAAGAAAACAATACTGTTTTAAAAATCACAAAGGAAATTTTAAAGAAAAATGATATAATTGAAACAGAAACTTATAAAAGTTGTATTCAAAAAATAAAGGATTTTGTCTATGAAACTAAATAAATCAGGGTTTACTTTGGGAGAAGTATTAATTTGTGTAGCTATTATCGGAATAATAATGGCCCTTTCGGTTAGGGCGCTCAAGATAGTAAGGTCATCATATACCGCTTTAACATATTATGCATTTAATACGGTAAGAGATGCCGTTGGTGAACTGTATTCAGGAGATAAACTAGATGACGCATTATTGGATAATGATGGGAAAAAATTGGAATCAGCTATAATGGCTTGCCAAGGAACAAACGGTATTATGCGAATAATACTAAAACCTGATGGTGCTCCAAATAAATATATTAGTTGTAATGATTTATTTTCTAAAAAAGAACAAGGTACTAAAAAAAATATATTTTGTAAATCAATAGTATCAATGGCAAATACGGTAGGAAAAACAGATTGTGAAAATCTAAAAGATTCAACAATAAATAGCGATACAAAAGAACCATATATTCAAAATTTCGGCGAACCTAATTTCATTACTACAAACGGAATGAGATATTATATTTCAAAATGGGATTATAATACCCAAGTTTCAAAAGACTACGGATACAGATTGGTTTCAATTGACTTAAACGGTTCATCAAGACCTAATATGTCAGAGCGCCAGACAAATAATCAAATCCCTGATATTGTCACTTTTTTGGTATTGGATAACGGGGAAGTTTTACCCATTGGTATAGCTGCTGACAATACCAAATCAAAAGGAAATGGCAAAACTATTACTTATATTAACTCTAAAGTAAAAGGATATTATTATGGTAATGCAAAAGACAGAAAAGAAGGTGTTCCGGAAGATTGTCATGTAAAAACAAAAGACGGTACAATGCAAATATGTAATTATGCAGTATCATATTTACAAAATCCGCAAGGTAAAGAACTTAAAAACGGAATAAAAATGTCATTTTTCTCATACAGACAAGCATATTGTTCCGTCACTAATGAACCGGTATTGACTAATTATTGCAACGGAATAGAAAAACTGGATATATGTCCTCCTTCAGATCTACCAATTACAAATGATAAATCAAAACAACCTGCTGATTTATGTTTAATTGAAAATATTAAACCAATGTTCAGATATAACTTAAAATAAAAAAAGACCGCTTAAGCGGTCTTTTTTTATTCCGTAATTGCTTCAAAGCAATCATCACAAATTGTTTCGTGACCCGCATGATTACCTAATGTTCTATATTTCCAGCACCGTTCACATTTTTCTCCGATTGCATGTTTAACATAGACACTGTAACCCTCTTCTAAATATTCATTTAAAATATCATCAGGTTTATTGTTAACAACAAAGGCCTGCGAAGTAATAAATATATTGCAAAGTTCATTTTCATATTTTTTAAGTAAACTTTGATTACCGCCCATAATATAAACAGCTGTTTCGAGTGAACTACCTATTATTTTATCGGCTCTTAAAGGTTCTATTGCTTTGGTAACAATTTCTCTAAGTTTTAAAATTTGTGTAAATTCTTCATCAAGCTCACTATTATGCCATTGAGGTCTTATTTTAGGCCAATCGGAAAGCAAAATACTTTCTAAATCGTTTCTTTGGCATTCGGGAGTATTCTGCCAAATATCTTCAGCCTGATGAGGCATAACGGGAACCAAAATTCTGGTTAAAGCTTGAGCTATCTCATACAGTACGGTTTGACAAGCTCTTCTTGATAATGAATTTTTTCCGCTTGTATATAATCTGTCTTTCACAATATCAAGATAAAACGCACTTAAATCAACAGCAGCAAAGTTCTGCAAATATTGAAAATATCTGTAAAATTCATAAGCATCAAATGCTTCAGTAACATTTTCAATAAGAACATTTAACTTATGAAGCGCAAATTTATCAATAGCTTTTAAATCTTCATATTTTACATAATTTTTTTGAGGATCAAAATCAAACAAATTACCAAGCAAGAATCTTGCGGTATTTCTGGTTTTTTTGAAGATTTCAGCCAGCTGTTTAATAATATTATCACCGATTTTGGTATCATTTCTGTAATCAACGGAAGCTGCCCAAAGTCTTAGAATATCTGCTCCGTAATTTTTAATAATATCATCAGGTCTGATATAATTGCCGAGCGACTTAGACATTTTTCTGCCGTCTTCACCGAAAACGAATCCGTGTGTTAATACGGTTTTATATGGAGCTTTCCCTGTTGTGGCAACAGAAGTTAAAAGCGATGACTGGAACCAGCCTCTATGTTGGTCTGAACCTTCCAAATACATTTCAACGGGAAGTTCACCGAGTTCATCTTTTCTTTTTTGAACAACGGCTCTGTGGGTAACACCCGAGTCAAACCAAACATCCATAATATCAGTTTCTTTTCTGAAATGTACACCGCCGCATTTAGGACATTTATAGCCTTTGGGCATAAGCTCCTCAACACTGTGATTTACCCAAGCATCAGAACTTTCTTTTTCAAATAACTCGGCAATATGGTTAATAGTTTCATCATTAACTATCACTTCACCGCAATCCTCACAATAGAATACGGGGATAGGTACACCCCAAGCCCTTTGACGAGATATACACCAGTCGGAACGATTTTCCACCATATTGGAAATTCTTGTTTCACCTGCCGCAGGAATCCATTTAACCTTTTTTATTTCATCCAAGGTTTGCTGTTTAAACATATCAACCTTAACAAACCATTGATCGGTTGCCCTGTATATAACAGGTTTTTTACATCTCCAGCAGTGCGGGTAACTGTGAGTTATATCTGCTTTGGCAAGCAAAGCCTTTTTATCTTCCAGTTTTTTAATAACTATTTCATTGCCTTTATAATATGGCACACCTATTAAATCAGCATCATCAAAAATATCGGATTTCTGCCAAATACCTTTTGAATCAAGCGGAGAAAATGTCGGAATAGAATATTTTTGGCAGACTTCCCAGTCTTCAAGACCATGCCCGGGGGCGGTATGAACACATCCCGTACCTGCATCGAGCGTAACATGGTCGCCAAGTATAACTTTACTTTCCCTGTTATATAAAGGATGGAATACCGTCATATTCTCTAAATCAGCACCTTTTATTGTGCCAATTAATTTAATATCCGATTCCTCCCAATTGACATCATTTATAAAGTTTTTTAAAAGTTCAGTTGCAACAACGTAATTTTCATTTTTATATTCAAAAACGCTATATTCAAGCCTTGAATTTAAGCATACAGCAAGGTTTGACGGAATCGTCCAAGGAGTTGTCGTCCATATAACAACATATAAATCATGATTTCTTTTAGAATTTATAAGATTATAAACCTTATTTTTGTCATCTTCATTAAATTTAAAGCGGACATAAATACTGGTAGAGGTATGATCCGCATATTCAACCTCAGCTTCAGCCAAAGCCGTTTCACAAGATGCACACCAATAAACAGGTTTTAAACCTTTTTGTATATAGCCTTTTTTGTACATTTCACCAAAAACCCTGATTTGTTCAGCTTCAAATTCAGGCTTAATAGTCAAATAAGGATTTTCCCAGTTACCCCAAACTCCAAGTCTTTTAAATTCAGCCTCTTGACCTTTAAGGTTTTCCATTGCAAATTCACGGCATTTAGCTCGCAATTCACCGGGGGTTAATGATTCTCTGCCGCCTTTTATCGTTTTTACAACGGCATTTTCAATCGGCAGCCCATGGGCATCATACCCGGGAACATAAGGTGCATAATATCCCCTTTGTGATTTATATTTTATAATAATATCCTTTAAAATCTTATTTAAAGCCGTCCCTACGTGTATTTTTGCCGAACTTAAATAAGGAGGACCGTCATGCAGAATAAATTTATTTAATTTATCTTTATTTTCCAAACTTTTTTCATAAATTTTATTATCTTCCCAAAACTTTTGTGTTTGAGGTTCTTTTACGGTTGCATTAGCCCTCATCTCAAGAGTTGTTTTTGGTAAATTTATACTGTCTTTATAATCCTTTTTCGTACTCTGCTCCATAATACCACCTTTATAATTTTCCATAGAACATTTTAATATAAACAAATTTAATAGTAAAAGATTAATACTTGTTATATTTTTTTATGTTTAGTATTATTTAAAAAAGTATTTTTAAGGGGATAATATGAAGCGTGAAACATTAGAGCAAGAACTGTATAAATCGGTTGAAAAAAATACTCCGGATTATATAAAGAATAACAAATATATCGATATTAATAATAAAAATGAATTAATTTTTACATTAAAAACCGCTCATCTTTTACCTTATGATGAAATAAAAAACCCCGAGGGACTGAATCTTGATAATTGGTTAAAAAATTACGAAAAAGAAGCTGCCGTTTCAACGGCAGGAATAAGAGGTCCGCAAAATATTTTATACCCTTATGATGTAAGATTTCCCATAAATATTATGGGAATAATGCTTGCAACTTATGCTAAAGCACTGGTTGCAAAAGAAAAATACAAGGATAAAAAATTATTAAAATTGGTTGGGCGTGAAGTAAGATATAATTCCGAACAATTTTTAGACCTTATAGCAAGAGTACAAGCAGCCCAAGGGATAGAAACACTGACAACTTATGAAAGAAAAACGATGCCGATATGGCTTGCTTCTTTTTTAGCTTTTAAGCTTGACCTTATTGGCGGAGAATACATTACTTCAAGCCATGGCATCAGTGTTAAAAACGCCACAAAAGACTTAAACTCTCAAGGCAGTCAATATTTACCCGAAGAATCCCTGGAATTTGTCAATAAAATAAAAGAAATATTTGACATTGTAAGAGAAAAAGGCAGCTACGATATAAAAATATCCGCATCAAATAACCCTTTAATAAATGAAAACTATATGAAATCAATAAATAACGGCATTGATTTATACAAAGAATATCTTGAAAACGGTGTTGCAAATAAAGAGAATATTGACTTAATAAAAAATCAGAAAGAAAAAATTGTAATAGAAAATGTTGGCGGAAGTGCTTACAAAACATTGGATAAACTTCTTAAAGCATTTAAAATAAATGAAAAATTTGATTGGATGAACACGGAAGAAGATCCGTTTTTCCACGGTATAGGCAAATATGATACAGATCCTAAAGGTAACCCTTGTTTTTACGATTATTCGGTAGATGCAACAGTTATAGCAAAAGATAAAGAAGGGAAAATATTCTTCCCCGTCATTGATACATTAGATTATACAAATAAATTGAAACAATATCCGACCGGTACGGTAGTATTTATAACCGACCCTGATCATGACAGATTGACAGTCTGCCAAATTGAAACAGAATCTGAAATTCCATTTTTGGAAAAAACAGGGATAAACTATTCCAAACTTGATAACGACAGAATATTATGCGTATACAGTGCAAATCAGTCATTTTTATTAAT
Organism: Candidatus Gastranaerophilales bacterium; assembly: GCA_947624645.1. GTDB lineage: Bacteria > Cyanobacteriota > Vampirovibrionia > Gastranaerophilales > Gastranaerophilaceae > Avigastranaerophilus. The sequence goes on along the minus strand of CANQLG010000011.1, from coordinate 15,561 downwards.
AATGGACTTTTGGGCAAAACAATTGAAAGCTTCAAATAAATGGAATAATCATCCGAGATTCATAATAAAAACAACTGCAAGCGCAAAATCTTGGGATGAGTGGGCTGAATATAATAAAGTAAAAGTTGTAAACGTACCTGTCGGCTTTAAAGAAATAGCTAATATTATGAAAAAAGTCGAACAGCAAATTATCAACAATCCCGAAAAAGATGTAATTGTTACGGATGTATTGGGCAATGAAATAAATCTCGGAAAAAATCCGAGAATGCTTTTTGGCGGCGAAGAATCGGGCGGAATGATAATAGGAGCCGAAGAGGCAATAAAATCAAAAGCAGGCAGAATGGCAATTGCAATGAGAGAAAAAAGTGCTTCTGAAGCAATTATTGTTGCTTCCGCTTTAGCAGCAAAACTTGAGAAAGAAGATAAAACTCTGTCCAAAGCTTTAGATGAAATATTTATTTCCAATAAAATTATTGCCAAATACGATGTAAGGGAAGATATTGCGTATTATAACGAATCTGAACCGGATATAGATAAATTAACTCAAGCAAAAAAAGAAGGCGAAGCATTAAGAACCAAGAATGATTTGTTTTATTTAACAATGGCTCTAACCCATTTTGACGGCAAAATATCATTGGAACAAGTAAAATCAATTCTGAACTCAACTTTTAAAAACTTAAATTTTGATAATTTGATTGATATAAAATTTGTAGGCGACGGTACTTATCTTAAATTCAGTGATAAATTTATAGAAATAAGACCATCGGGAACAGATGCCAAAACAAAAGCATACGGGGCTGGCAGTGTAAAAGAAGATATTTCGGAATTTGCACGGATATTGGGCAATTATTCGGGAGAAATTAGTGAAGAATATCTTGCAATAATACCGAAAGATTATTACAATATGGCTAAAGAAAAATCAATGCAGGAATATTTAAAATTTACAAATAAAGATGCGGATAAAAGAATTTTTGAAATTCCCGACTACAATAAGACATTAGGAATATAAGGAGAAAAACATGGCAGATGATGCAAAAATATTAGCGACAATTCCGAGAAACGCAACGGAACAGCTTCAAATCAGTATTAATTCTTACAAAGAAAAAAAATATTTGGATTTAAGAATCTATTATACAACTGACGACGGCGCAAATTGGCTCCCCACAAAAAAAGGTGTAACAGTATCTCCCGATAATCTTATGACCTTAAAAGATGCGGTAGAAACAGCAATGCAGGAACTTTTAACGATTGAAGCAGAATAATGACAAATAAAGCTCAACAAATAAAAAATACACAGCAGGGCATATCCAATAAATATGCCCTGTGTATTGTTGACGTAAAAAATTTAGGAACAAGAACGTTTTCCTATCTTATACCGCAGGAATTGAAACGGGAAATTAAAATAGGACAAGCCGTTCTGGTTCCGTTCGGAAACAGAAAAAACAATATTATAGGCTTTATCGCAGGATTTTCGAATTATCTTGAAGAAGGCATAAAAGCAAAAGAAATTATAAAAATCATAGACAAAAGGGCTGTTTTTAATATTGACTATTTAAAACTTCTTGACTGGATAGCAAATTACTATTGCTGTGATATAAATACCGTAATTCAAGCAGCCGTTCCGATGAAATTTTTGAAAGAAAATAAACAAGAAAAAAGTCAAAAATTTATAAAATTAAAAACCAAAACGGGAATTTTACCAAGAAGAGCTCATATATTAGAAAAACTTGAACAGCTCGGAGAATCGCCTCTCATTGAATTTGAAAAACAGGCAAAAACAACAAGAGCAACCATTTTAAAATTACAAGAAGAAGGCTTTGTTGAGATTATCGAAAAGCAATTATACAGAAATCCCTTAAACGTATTTAAAAATATAAAAAAAGATGAATTTCCCGTTCTGTCTCAAGAGCAGCAAGATGCTTATAATAAAATTATTGAAAAAACAGCCAAACATAAACCCATATTATTAAACGGAATAACAGGTTCAGGAAAAACCGAAATATATTTTAAGCTTATAAAAAAGACACTTGAAGAGGGCAGAAATATATTATTTCTAGCGCCCGAAATAGCGCTTGCATCACAATTAACATTGAGATTAATGAAACGATTTGACCCCGAATATATTGCAATATGGCACAGTTCCATATCGGATGGTGAAAAATTTGACGTTTGGAATAAGATTAGAAATAATCAAATCCGAATTATAATAGGGGCACGTTCAGCCATTTTTGCACCTTTAAATAATATTGGCTTGATAATAATCGATGAAGAACACGAAAATACTTATAAACAGACAACCCCTGCTCCACGATATGATGCAAGACTTGCAGCGGAGAAAATAGCGGAATTTCATAATGCCGTATTGATAAAAGGCAGTGCCACTCCCGATATCACTTCTTACTTTAACGCTCTGTCAAATGATAATTTAATAACCTTAAATAACAGATTTAATAATACCGATTTAGCAAAAGTCAGTATAGTTGATATGAGGGAAGAGTTTTATAAAGAATCACGAAGTATATTTTCAAACACGCTCATAAATGCTATAAATGAAGCAATAAATAACAAAAATCAGGTAATTTTGCTTTTAAACAGACGGGGATTTTACACAAGCGTTCAATGCCAAACCTGCGGTGAAGTTATCAAATGTCCAAATTGTGATATACCTATGGTATACCATAACAATGATAAAACATTAAAATGCCATTGGTGTGATACGGTAAAACCGACGCCCAAACAATGTCCCAATTGTTCTTCCGTCAACCTTAAAATGTCAGGAATGGGAACACAAAGAATTGAAACAATAGCTCAAAAACTCTTTCCAACAGCAAGAATTGACAGGCTCGACTCGGATGTATTATCAACAAAAACCAAATATATAGAAATATTAGATAGATTCCAAAACGGTGAAACCGATATATTAATTGGCACTCAGATTCTTGCTAAGGGATTGGACAATAAAAATGTTACGGTTGTAGGTGTATTAGATGCCGATATAAGTTTTACTCTGCCTGATTACCGTTCAAGTGAAAGAGGGTTTCAATTATTAATGCAAGTTGCAGGCAGAGCGGGCAGAGGTGAGTTTCCGGGGAAAGTAATATTTCAAACGTATAATCCTGATTTATACGCAATAGAAAATGCCAAATCTCAAAATTATTCTACTTTTTATAAAACAGAAATACAGCGACGGGAAGCTTTTGATTATCCTCCTTTCTGCCAAATTATAAAAATTCTTATAACGGGTAATGATGAACAACGAACACAAAAATGTGCGGAAGAAATAGCACAAAGGCTGCGCACTCAGGTTGAAAAACTTGCTATCTCCGAATATTTGGAAATTAACGGCGCTTTAAAATGTATTATGTATAAGATTAACTCAGAATACAGATATCAAATAATCATTAAAAATAAATTAAATAAAAAAGGGCAATACATAATTTCAACTTTTATGAAAAATACTTCCGCCGCAAAAGATATTAAAATTATTACGGATATAGATCCCGTTGATATTTTATAGGGAAATAACTACGAATTTTTATGTTCTTTTTTCCAAGCTTTAATTTGCTCAAGTTTAGTCTTATATTTTGCTTCAAGCCCTTGTTCCGTAGGTTTATAATATTCTCTATCCGCTAACGAATCAGGCAGACACTGCATAGAGGTTATTTTTTCATCATAATCATGTGCATATTTATAGCCTTTACCATAATTTAATTCTTTCATTAACTTAGTAGGCGCATTTCTGATTATAAGCGGAACAGGTTCTGCCAAATGCTTAATTGCATCTTGTTTTGCGCTTAAATAAGCAACATCCATGGAATTTGATTTTGGTGCCATAGCCATATAAATAACGGCTTGAGTAAGATGAACAGAGCATTCTGGCATGCCGATAAAGTGGCAAGCCTGATATGCGGCAACTGCAACGGATAAAGCGTGAGGGTCAGCTAGACCCACATCTTCACTTGCAAATCTTGTAACCCGTCTTGCTATATATAACGGGTCTTCACCGGCTTCCAGCATCCTTGCCAGCCAATATACGGCAGCGTCAGGGTCAGAATTTCGCATAGATTTATGTAAAGCTGAAATAACATTATAATGTTCTTCGCCGTTTTTATCATACAATAAAGATTTTTTAGAAATACACTGTTCCATGGTGTTCATAGTAACTGTAATTTCATTTTCATTAATAATATCACCGTTTATAATAACCATTTCGAGAGTAGATAAAGCACTTCTGGCGTCCCCGTTAGCAAATTCGGCTATCATTTTAAGCATTTCTTCGGAGATATTAATTTTATAAGCGCCAAATCCTCGTTCATCCTTAATTGCACGCCGTAACAGTGTAACTAATTCATCAGTTTTTAAGGGTTGTAAAACAAAGACTTTAGATCTTGACAATAAAGCACTGTTAACCTCAAACGACGGATTTTCGGTTGTGGCACCAATCAATATGATACTTCCTTTTTCGACAAACGGTAAGAAAGCATCTTGCTGAGCCTTATTAAATCTATGGATTTCATCGACAAAAATAATAGTGCGTTTTCCAAGCCGCCTGTTATCTTCAGCCTGCTGCATAACGGTTCTTATTTCTTTTATTCCGCTTGTTACTGCCGAAAAGTCAATAAACGATGAGTGAGTTTTATTGGCTATAATCCTTGCCAAAGTAGTTTTACCCACCCCGGGAGGTCCCCAGAAGATTAAAGAAGATATTTGATCATTTTCTATTAAACGTCTTAAAATTTTCCCTTCGCCTAAAAGATGCGTTTGACCTGCAAATTCTTCTAAAGTTTGAGGTCTTAATCTTGAAGCTAAGGGCTGATTTTTATTATTATCAAAAATGGATTTTTGTTCCATACACTCTCCTAATAATTATTATATAACGAATCCAAATAAATATATTTATCTTTAGGTTTATTACAGGCATAACAATTATTTACACAAATTTAGGATGAGTTTATAAACCCATCCTAAATTTATATAAATTATATTATTGTTATTTATTTGTTTACTGATACTTTATTAAGTTCTTCAGCAGCGATTTTTGCATTGTTTCTAATTGTTTTTTGGGTCAAATTATATAATAAAGCGAAAAATCCGGCAAAAGCTGCACCAATAGCACCAACTTTCAGTGCATTTTTTGCTATCATCTTAAAGTCAATTTTACCGCTTGTTGCAAAATCCTTAAATTTTGCTAAAACATCATCCAATTTTTTATTAGCGAGGTCTGCTGCTTCCTGTGTTCCTTTAAAAAATGGATTATTATATTTTTTAGTACTTTCAATATGACCTTCTAAAGTTTTTATAAATTCATCAGGTTTTTTAAATATCATTTTCTGTAAACCGGCGTTTGCAGCAGCACCGACTCCTGCAGCGATTGTACCTGCGACAGCAGTTGTTTTTACAACATTAACATTATTTTCCATACTTACTCCTTGTCGTTTGTAATCACAATAATGTAAAATAAGAATCTAAAAAAAATTGTTATTAAAATAAAAAGTAATTTACAATTTTTAATAAAAAAAATATAAACTTCGTTCTGTGGGTTCTCGTCCCATTTTCACCAATTTTATATAAATATAAGAAACTGTCGAAGATGGGACTCTGCTTAGACCGTTAGCGAGTATGTGGAATACGAGCCTTACGGGATAAGTATGCGTAGCTGAACCTATTGTTTGCGATATCTTGAGCAAACAATACGGTGAGAGTCCTCTCTTTATAAAACCTTATAAAAAAAGAAACTGTCGAAGATGGGACTCGAACCCACAAGGCGTGAACCACATGAACCTGAATCATGCGCGTCTACCAATTTCGCCACTTCGACATAGTTTCTAAGTATTCAGTTGTCAGATTAACTCAGCCGTCTGTGGCTCATAGTTTTCACTTCGTTCAAACCCCTCTCCTAAAAAGGTACACTGTACCTTTTTACTCGGCAGAGTGCCACTCGACATAAAATAATTTTATCACAAAATAATTTTTAAAATATTACCCTTTAACCAAATATTTTCCGTCTTTAATGCGAACCGCGAAATATGGCTTATCTTTGCCTTTTTCCTTTAAGAATAATACAAACGGTCGGTCAAAATAGTAAAAATCTTCAAGATATATCTTTTTTTCTACATACATTGCACCTTGCATCATACTAATAGCAGCTTCGCTTTTTAATCTTGCACCTTTGTTATCCATATCAAATTTTACTGTTTGAAGAGTTTGTAAAATAACCCAAATATCTTTTTTATTATTTTTATAATCTTTTCCCTTTATGTCTTTATTTGCAAGTTCTTTATCAAAACTCATGGTTCTATCTATATGTAGATAAGGGATTTTATAGTAATTAACAAAGCTTATAATTGCATTAGGATGTTTTTGTATGTCATCTTTTGTCCTATTTTGAGTATATTCTTTCTTTTTTAATGATTTTTCCTTAATTTCTGAATACAATTGCTCAAATGAAGCATTTGAGTCCGTTAAATACAAAATCATTTCTTCTTTATCATTTTTATCCGTTATTTTTAAAGCAAAATCATCATCATTTGCGTAAAATAATGATTCAATAGTGCCTTCAAGTTTATCTTTATTTTCATCGGAGTCCCAGTCTTGATATTGGACATCTTTCATAAATCCAAAATATTTATATTTTTGAGTTTCTATTTTATTGAAATAGTCATTGGGCAAGTTATCAAACTGGGCAATAAAAGGAAAATTCTTTAAAAGCATTGAATAAATAAACCATTTATTTGTTTTATCATCAGAAATATCAGGGAACTTAAAGTTATCCAAAATATCGCTTTTTTCTTTGAATTTATCCCAAATGCCTTTTTCAATACTTTTTTTGAGCTTTAGAGTTTGTTTGCCTACCGCAATATAGTAATCATCGGGGTTTAAATCATCTTTAGTAAACTTTTGCTTATTAAGTTCGTCCGCAAGTTTAGGATTTTCCTCGACATATTCAACCTTAGGAGTACCAATCAGATTAATAAATTCATTCCAGCATAATTGAAAAGTAGGGACCCAAACATCATCCGTTTCAACCGCAAAACTGTTTTCATTCTTAGGCAGATTGCATTCGCTCGGCTCGGGTGCCTCAACTACGGGTGAACTATCTGATGTAACATCTTGCGCCACTGTTTTATGAGCTTTACATCCTGCCGTAAAACCTATTAAACATATAATTACAAAAAATAAAAATATCTTTTTCATTAAAAACTCCTAATCTTGAGTGCTTAATCATTATACAACTTTTACCCCCCCCCGAAGCAAGAGTGATATAAATTATCAAATTCAGTTTTTTATATGAAAATACAAAGTATCAAAAATGCTAAAATAAAACTATGATTAAAAATTTTGCTTGTAAAGAAACCGAAAAAATATTTAACGGTAAGTTTTCTAAAAAATTACCCAATGAAATTCAAACTCGAGCTTTAATTAAATTACACATTCTAGACGTTTCAGAAAATATTAAAGATTTACGTATCCCGCCATCAAATCATCTTGAATTTTTGTCAGGGGACAGAAAAGGACAATATTCAATAAAAATTAATGACCAATACCGCATTTGCTTTAACTGGGTTGATAATAATGCCCTAAATGTTGAAATTACGGATTACCATTATTAATTTTTATTAATTATATTTTTTGCACTCTTGATTTTACGTTGTACGTAATATATAATATAAATAAAGGATTTTGATTATGTTAAAAAATAATGAAAATATTCCAATACCTCATATCGGAGAAATTCTAAAAGATGAATTTTTAGACCCGCTAAATATAACTCAAAATGCATTAGCCAAGGCTATTAAAGTACCACCAAACAGAATTAATGCTATTGTTAGAGGGCAAAGGGGCATTACTGCCGATACTGATTTGAGATTAACAAAATATTTTGGACTTTCTAAAGGCTATTTTTTAAGACTCCAATCTAATCTGGAATTATTGCAAGAAGGGCAAAAAATTGAAAGCGTACTTTCAAATATTATTCCTTTTAATCAAACAAAAAGAAATAAACAAATTGCACTCTAGGATTTCAAACATTTAAAAAGCGGTGAGCAGTAAATATTACCGCTCACCGCAATATTTTTATTATAATAATTTATTTGTTATACGGTCTTAAAGACTCGGTAAATATTGCTTTTACTGTTTCTCTATTACCGTCAACGGGGGCAATCGCAAGTAAGCCCGATAAAGACGGAGTTTCAAAAGTCAAATTAACAAGTTTATCTATATCGGCTTCAGAAAATCCCTCATCGGATAATTTTTTCTTAATACCGACTGAATACAACCATTCTTCAACTTTTTTGGAAGCAAATTCCGCTTCATCAGGTGTTCCTTTTAATTCGGGTATTATTGTATGGAACAAAGTCGCAATTGTTTTTGCTTTTGCAGGGTAGATATACTTAATTACCGCAGGTAATATCATTGCAAGCCCTAATCCGTGAGATAATTTCGGTTTAACACCGCTCAAGGGGTGTTCAAGTGCGTGTGTAAAGTGTAATAAACCGTTATCAAAACTTACACCGCCCAGTATTGATGCATAAAGTAAGAAGTATCTTGCCTCTTTGTCGTTAGGATTAGCATTAATCCTCGGCAAGTATTTTCCTACAAGCTCGATACATTCTTTTGCGGTTGATACTGATAAGGGTGAAGCAACCTTAGATGTTGCCGCTTCAACCGAGTGATTAACCGCATCTATTGATACATAAATAGTTTGCTCGGGTGATAAATTCATCATCAAAGCAGGGTCATCAATTGAATAAGATGGATATATACAATCATAAGCAATAGCAGGTTTATATTGAGTTTCAGGAATAGTAACAACCGCAAATCGGTTAGTTTCCGTTCCCGTACCGTGGGTTAAATTAATTGCCACAATCGGAACGGCTTTTGATGGAATAAACTTAAATTCCATAATATCTCTTGCACTGACACCGTCATTAGCAAGCATAATAGCAGCCGTTTTAGCAGCATCAATAGGAGAGCCTCCTCCTATACCCATAACCGCTTTAGCACCAAAATCTCTGCCGAGTTTTACCGCAGCATCAACAGCATCCGCTGTCGGGTTCGGAGTTACTTCCGCATAATTTATATAACTTATTCCGTTGTTTTTAAAAGCTTTTTCTATTACATCCCAAGCACCTGAAGATTTATAAGCATTTCGCCCAGAAACAACAAGTACCTTATCAAGTCCTTTTGATTTCATATCTTTTGCTATATCTTCCATTTTATTAATAGCACCAAAACCAAAGTATACATTGGGTTTTACACGCAGTTCAACAACGGAATTGATATCAACATCACTTCTCCACATATTTTGTCTCCTTTCTTGAATACCCGATTATACAATATTTTTTCAGATTTTAAAAGGTACAATTTAAATTAATTATTTAACGTGTTATAATTTTTTCAACAAAAGGAGCATCAAATGTTTTGGAATAATGACAAAATTAATTTTAAAAATATACTATTTACCATAGTAATATTATTTATGATATGGTTTATCATACAGATAAAAACCATAGCCTTATTGGCTTTTGCTTCTTTTGTAATAGCGTGTTCATTAATTCCCGCAGTTGATAAATTAAGCAAAAAATTAAATCGTTCTTTAGCTTCTACCATAGTTATTTTAGGTGTATTTTTAATTGTAATACTGTTTTTAATACCTATTATCACGATATCAATACAGGAAATTCATCAGGTAATAAATAATATACCCGAATTTATAAGAAAATTAATTGATTTTCTGAGCAATAAAACAATTATGGGTAAATCATTAATTGAATATATAAATATAGATACAATTACAAGCACATCATCAAAATTGGCATCAGGAGTATTAAATAAATCATTGGACTTTACAATGGCATTTATGGAGGCTTTAACCATAATTATTACCATGGGAGTAATTGTATTTTATATGGTTAATGAAAAGAATCTGATTAAAGATGCAATAATAATGCTCTTTCCTCCAAAGTTTAAAACAAGAGCAAAAGAAGTATATGAAAATATTGAACACAAAGTCGGCGGATATGTTATAGCCCAAGTGCTTTCTATGTCAACTGTCGCAATATTTACGGCAGTCGGTTTAATGATTTTAAAAGTTCAATATGCGGTTCTTTTAGGTTTAATTGCGGGTTTATTGGATATTGTACCGATAGTAGGTCCTACATTGGCATTTATATTAGGTATATTATGTGCGTCGCAAAACGGATGGATTGCTGTAATCTTAACAGCAGTGGTATATTTAGCCGCTCAATGGGTATCAAATAACTTCATAAGACCGCTTGTTTTCGGCAAATTTCTGGATTTACATCCGATAATAATCATCTTTGCATTCTTAATAGCTGCACAGTTTTTAGGCGTTTGGGGAGTAATATTGTCCCCTGCGATTGCGGCACTTCTTTTAACTTTATTTGATGAATTATATTTAAAGACCATTAATAACAATAAAAAAGAAAAGATTGAGCAAGAAATAAAAGATTAATGGAAACATATTTATACAGTTCAAATAAAACAAAGGATTCCCAATTAAATGTATGGTGTGCATTTCCTGCCGTATATAATTTTGGGATGTCCGCACTGGGATATTTAAGCGTATTCAAACTAATTGATACAATTGAGGGAATAAATGCCGAAAGAATTTTTACAGATACCAAAACAACAAAAATAAACCCGAAACAAACAGATGTTATAGCCTTTTCTTTTTCTTTTGAAACTGATTATTTAGGGATTTTAAGTATATTAAAAAAATACGGACTAAATTTTTTGGCAAAAGACCGAGATGAAAACGACCCGCTAATATATGGAGGCGGACCTGTTTTAAGTTCAAATCCCGAACCTTTTGCACAGATTTTTGATTTTATAATGGTAGGCGACGCCGAACCAAATATAAAAAAAGTTTTTGAAACATTAAAAGATAATAAAAATAAATCTAAACAGGAAAAATTAAGATTAATTTCAAATATTGAGGGAATTTATATTCCGGCATACAAAAAAGAAGGTTATACAGTAAAAAAAGTTTCATCAAAAATGAAAACCTGCACGGCAACTCCGATTTTAACCCCCGAGAGCTTTTTTGCAAATACATATATAATAGAGCTTGAACGCGGATGCCCGCAAAGGTGCGGCTTTTGCCTGACTTCATACATAAATAACCCCGTAAGATTTGTACCTTATGAAGAAATTATTGAAAAAATAGAGCTTGGGCTTAAACATACAAACAAACTGGCATTTTTAGGCGCACTTATATGTTCTCATCCGAGAATCGACGATATTTGCCAATATATTATAGATAAAGTTAACTCGGGAGTGAAAATCGAATTAAGCGTATCTTCACTCAGAGCTGATTATGTTTCAGATAAAACGCTTGAAATGCTTCATAAATGCGGACAAAAAACTGCAACAATAGCAATTGAAGCAGGAAGTGAAAGATTAAGGAAAATTATAAATAAAGAACTAAAAAAAGAAGATATTATATCCGTTGTTGATAAAATGATAAAATATGACTTTAACGGGCTAAAAATATACGGAATGCTGGGACTTCCGACAGAAACTTATGAAGATTTGGATGAATTTGTAAATTTATGCAAAGAAATAAAGCAAAAACACAAAATATTTAATATAATACCGAGTTTTTCAACATTTGTACCAAAAGCACAAACTCCGTTTCAATATGCAAAGAGAGAAGATACAAAAAGTTTAGAGAAAAAAAATGAATATATAAAAAAAGAATTTGCAAAGATTGGAATAAAAGCAAGGACATCCAGTGTAAAGTGGGATTTCATCCAAACTCTTTTATCACGGGGCGGCAGGGAACTGACTCCGTATATTATAGAAGTTTTTAACCAAGGCGGCACAATAGGAGCGTTTAAAACCGTTTATAAGGAATTTGAAAAATCAGGCAGATTAGCACCGATAGAAAAAGCCGTTTACAGAGATTTTTCATCAGATGAAGATTTGCCATGGAATTTTATAGAATATTCAACAGGCAAAGACTTTTTAAAGAGAGAATATAACCGCCTTTTAGCCAAAAATTAAAAAAAGTTAACAAATAGAATTTTATACACTTGACAAGAATTTTATATGTGTCATAATAATAATGTAAGATTTAAGTGTAAACAAAACACTAATTGAAACATTACAACCCCGAACACATATAAACTCCTAAATAATAAACACAAAAGAGACCATTAGGATGCAGAAATAAAACCACTTATACAAGTGGCTTTTTTTTATATATAAGTATAAAAAATATTATAAGTGTCAAAAATACAATTTAACCATGCCGGAGTTTTATTATATAATAAAAAAGTAGCTTGGCAGATGAGGTTTATTAGTATGAAAAACACGGTAGTAGTAGGAGCCCAATGGGGTGACGAAGGCAAGGCAAAGATAACTGATTTACTGGCAGAATATGCCGATGTAATAATCAGATACCAAGGCGGATGCAACGCAGGTCATACAGTCGTTGTAAATAATGAAACATATAAATTTCATCTTATACCATCGGGAGTTTTATACAAAGATAAATTTTGTTTTATCGGAGCAGGTACAGTAATCCATCCCGAAACTTTTTTAAAGGAAACTCAAGATTTAATATCAAGAGGGGTTGATTTATCTTGCCTTAAAATAAGTCCTTTAGCTACTATTACACTTCCTTATCATATAGATATAGACGGAATAAGTGAAAGCAGTAAAGGCAAAAGCAAAATAGGTACAACAAAAAAAGGCATCGGGCCGACATATTCGGATAAAGTAGGGCGATACGGGCTTAAAATTCAGGATTTATATGATGAAGAGCTGCTAAATGACAGATTAGATGTTATTTTACCTTTAAAAAATAAAATATTAGGAAAAGTATATGAAACAAAAACATATTCAAAAGAAGAAATAACAGAATACTGCAAAAATTATGCGGAAATTTTTAAGCCTTATGTTTGTTGGGATTGGGTAGAAAGACTTACAAATACATTAAAAGAAAACAAAAAAATCCTGTTTGAGGGTGCTCAAGGGATAATGTTAGATATAGATTACGGCACATATCCATACGTAACCAGTTCAAGCCCGATAGGAGGAGGCGCCGCAACAGGAAGCGGAGTAGGTCCGACTCATATAGATAACGTAATAGGCGTAACAAAAGCTTATGTTACAAGGGTGGGAGAAGGTCCTTTTATTACGGAATTAACAGACACCACGGGAGAAAAAATAAGAAATATCGGAGCTGAATTTGGAACGACAACAGGCAGACCAAGAAGATGCGGATGGTTTGATGCGGTTTTATCAAGATATTGCGTTTTGGTGGGCGGTTTAACGCAAATGGCTATTACTAAAATTGATGTATTTAATGATTTTGATGAACTAAAAGTATGTGTGGCTTATAAAGACAAGCGTGACGGAAAAATTTATAAGGACTACCCCACAAATATAAATATGCACAAATATTTAGAACCTGTTTATGAAACATTTAAAGGCTGGAAATCTGATATTTCGGGGGCTAAATCTTTAAGTGATTTACCGGAAAATGCAAGGATATATTTAAAGAAACTTGAAGAACTTGTCGGTATTCCGATAAAAATAATAAGCGTAGGTGCAGACAGAGAACAAACAATAATTTTGGAAAACCCTTTTAAATAATATTTATAGAAATTAAGTTTAAAAATTTGTAAACCGAGGTAATATATAAAATGTTAGTAGAAAATCCAACTTTTAACGGAGATATAAAAAACTAAATAAATATTTACATATTTATAAAAAATAATTTATAATGAAAAATGTAAAAAAAGATAGTTTGGCAGTATAGTTATTTTATATTATTTTTTTACTTGTAATTTAAAATAGTTGAGGATAAGAGTATGAAGAAAATTAAACCTGTACCCCCCCCCGGAGCGAGAATAGGCTTATTTAAGGGAGTTAGGTCAAGTTTTGGACTTTTACTTGCCGTATCAATTGTATCCGTGTTTAACTTATCTTCTCTTCCCGTAAATGCGGAAGATACTGGTACTTACTTGAAAAAATCCGAATATGGTACCGGAAAAGATATTGCCTATTTCAAATGGGTACAAGACAATAATGGAAATTATTCTTTAGAAAAAGTCAACAATAAGCAAGATGCTCAAATAACCGTGCATTATAATATAAGTGATAATAATAGACAAGAAATTAATAAACCTACTAACGAAATAAATCAAGAATTTGTAAATTTGGCAATTGATCAAGCTCCTGTCTATACTCAAGGCGGTGCTATATATAATAATGGTAATATCATTACTAATATTATAAGTGATTTTATTGGAAACAATATACATAATTATAGCGTTGGTGAAAATTTTGTTTTGGGCGGTGCTATATATAACGGTAACAGTGCAGAAATACAAAAAATAGAAGGCGATTTTATCGGTAATTACAGCCGTGCTACTTATAAAGCCGTAGGCGGCGCTATATATAATGAAAATGCAGAAATACAAAAAATAGAAGGCGATTTTATTGGAAATTATACAAATAGTAAAACAAATAATTCTGAAGGCGGAGCAATCGCTAATTTTTGGGGTGAAATAGATGATATTAAAGGTAATTTCATAGGAAATTATGCATACAGTGACACATTTGCAGACGGCGGAGCCATTACAAATTTCAATTACGGTTCTAGAATAGGCAATATAGAAGGAAATTTTGCATATAACTATGCCCGTTCAGAAAATGGTTTGGCATATGGCGGCGCTATATTTAACGAGATTGCAGAGATACAAAAAATAGAAGGTGATTTTATAGGAAATTATACAAATAGTAAAACAAATAATGCTCAAGGCGGTGCAATAGATAATGATAATAATAGCGAAATAGGTGGTATTAAAGGTAATTTCAAAGGTAATCACAGTGATGCTTATTTGAATGCTAGGGGCGGTGCTATATTCAACAATAACAAAGCAAAAATAGAAAAAATAGAAAGCGATTTTATCGAAAATTATACAAATAGTAAAACAAATAATTCTTCAGGCGGTGCAATAGCTAATGTTAATAGCGAAATAGGTGGTATTAAAGGTAATTTCATAGGAAATTATACATACGCTAAAGAATATGCGTACGGCGGAGCTATTGAGAATTATGATTCTAAAATAGGCGATATAGAAGGAAATTTTGCCTATAACTATGTCCGTTCAACAAACAGTAATGCAAGTGGCGGCGCAATTAAAAATGACGGATTTGATGTTTCTGAAGGCGAAAATTCAATAGGCAACATAACGGGCAATTTTATCGAAAATTATGCGAAAGGAAAAAATACAGCCAGCGGCGGTGCTGTTTTTAACGAAAACAATGCGAAAATAGGCAATATAACAGGTGATTTTATTAAAAATTATGCTACATCAGACTGGGATGTACATGGCGGCGCTATATATAATTACAAGAGTTCCTCAATCGGTGATATAAAAAGTGATTTTATAGGCAACTATTCTTATACCGAAGGTAATACCTCTCATGGCGGTGTAATTGATAACTGTAACAGTATAATCGGTAAAATAACAGGTGATTTTATTGAAAACTATTCACAAGGCGCTAAGGATTCATATGGCGGTG